>JAPHUU010000078.1 GCA_026193555.1 Rhodanobacter sp. | reverse complement strand
GAGCTGGAGCTGGAGCTGGAGCTGGGTTGTCGGTTTTCGGCGCACTCTCGGCGTTCGCGGCGGCAATCGCCGCGGCGGAACGTCGCGGCGCGCGTGGACGCGGCTCCGGCTTTCCTTCGGCGACCGGCTTGGTATCGGCGCTCTTGGCGTCGTTCGGAATGGTGTTTTCGGTATCGGACACGGGCAATCCTCGCAGGGCGCCGTTGAATTACAGGAGGGAGGGTGTGCGTCGCGCGAAACGCGCTTGGGGGCAGGACTGCCCCGACGGACTAATGGAATCTAGCACCCGCTGTGTATCGGCGTAAAGCCTGATGAACCGGCCGGGTCGGGCCGGGCCGGTTCAATGCGGCGGGTTTTGCAGCGGTTGGTTCAGAGCGCCTTGTCGATCATCTGGGTCAGTTGACCCTTGCTGGCGGCGCCGATCTGGGTCGCCTCGACCTTGCCGTTCTTGAACACCATCAAGGTCGGAATGCCGCGCACGCCATAGGTGCGGGGAGTCTGCTGGTTGTGGTCGATGTTGACCTTGACCACCCGCAGCTTGCCCTCGTACTGCTTGGCCAGCTCGTCCAGCATCGGCGCGATGGCCTTGCACGGGCCGCACCATTCGGCCCAGAAATCCAGCAGCACAGGTAGTTCGGACTTGAGCACCTGCTGCTCGAAGGCGTCGTCGTTCACATGGGTAATCAGGTCGCTCACCGGGGATCTCCGTGGCTGGGGGTGCAAAACGTGTGGATCAACAACAATGGGGTGACAAGCGTGTCAAAACAAGCCGATGGCGACGTGGCAGTCCGTCATCGGCTACACTCAGGCGCCCATGAAGCGCGGGTTGGGCAGGATAAAGGGGTGCCATGGCGGCACATCCTCATTCCAGCGCAACTCCGGGCACGATTCAAGGGCGATCTTCCAGGTCGCCCGTCGGACCGCCGTCAAATCCGGCGTCGCACGCCGCGGCGCGACCTTGCCGACCCCGAGATTGAACGCTTCGTTGCGCCCAGCGCACCCGTCCTGCACCGCCCTTCGCCGATAACCGGCGGCTGGAGCGGGTGCAGCGCATCACGTCGCCGTCAGGCAAGGTTTCCAGATCCCCATATGTCCCAAACAGTACTTACCGATACCTTCTTCACCAACTTCGATTTGCACCCCCTCCTGCAGCAAGGCCTGGACGAGAGCGGATTCATCCGCTGCACGCCGATCCAGGAAATGACCCTGCCGCTGGCGCTGGCCGGCCGTGATGTGGCCGGCCAGGCGCAGACCGGCACGGGCAAGACCTGTGCGTTCCTGGTCGCGCTGATGAATCGCCTGCTGCTCAACCCCGCCGTGGCCAGCCGCAAGGACAGCGATCCGCGGGCGCTGGTGATCGCGCCAACCCGTGAGCTGGCGATCCAGATCGAGAAGGATGCCCGCGCCATCGGCCGCAACACCGGCCTGCGCATGGCGCTGATCTACGGTGGCGTCGACTATGAAAAGCAGCGCCAGCAGCTGAAGGACGGCTGCGACATCATCATCGCCACGCCCGGTCGCTTGCTCGACTACCACAAGCAGGGCGTGTTCAGCCTCAACAGCGTCGAGGTGATGGTGATCGATGAGGCCGATCGCATGTTCGATCTGGGTTTCATCAAGGACGTGCGCTTCATCTTCCGCCGACTGCCGCCACGCGAGGAGCGTCAGGTGCTGCTGTTCTCGGCCACGCTGAGCCATCGCGTGCTGGAGCTGGCCTACGAGCACATGCACGAGGCCGAGAAGCTGGTGGTGGAGAGCGACAACGTCACCGCCGACAAGGTGCGCCAGTTGGTCTACTTCCCGGCCAAGGAAGAAAAGATGCCGCTGCTGCTGAACCTGCTTGAGCGCACCCAGGCCGAGCGCAGCATCATCTTCGTCAACACCAAGGCGGCCGCCGAGCGCATCACCGATCGGGTCAAGCGTCACGGTTATCGCGTGGGCGCGATCTCCGGTGACGTGCCGCAGCTGAAGCGGCAGAAGCTGCTGCAGCGGTTCCAGGAAGGCCAGCTGGACATCCTGGTGGCCACTGACGTGGCCGCGCGCGGCCTGCACATTCCCGACGTCAGCCACGTCTTCAACTACGATCTGCCGCAGGATGCCGAGGATTACGTGCACCGCATCGGCCGCACTGCGCGGCTCGGCGCCGAGGGTGACGCGATCAGCTTCGCCTGCGACCTGTACGCGATGTCGCTGCCGGATATCGAGACCTTTATCGGCCAGAGCATTCCGGTCGCCAGCATGGATGCCGCCTTGCTGATCATGCCCAAGCCGCGTGCGGTCGATGCCGAGTTCGTGGCGAATGCCGCTGCCGACAGTGCCGAGTTTGGCGACCTGGTGCCGCCGCGTCCGGGCGAGGCGCCGCGTCGTGGACGCGCCACGCCGAGCCGTGACGGTGGGCGTGGTGGTGCGTCGCGCAGCAGCGCCCGTCCACCGCGCGAGCCCCGTCCGACGCCGGTAGCCGCAGAAAATGCGGGGCAGGCTGCGGTGGCGACCGCCGCACCGGTGACGTCCGTCGCGCATGCCGTTCCCGCTCCGTCCGCTGGGGGCGATGCGGTGGCGAGCAAGCCGCGTCGTCGTCGTGGCGGGCGCAACCGCCGCCGCGAAGGCGGCGAAGCTGGCGTGGTCGAGTCGAACGGGCAGGCCGGGCAGGTCGCTGCCGCCGGCGAGGGCAAGCGGCCCCCGCGTGGCGAGCGTCGCCCGCCGCGCGGGCGCAACGCCGCCGATTCGGCCGCTGCCGGCCAGCGGCCGTCGCGTCAGGTCGAGGTGACCTCCGGCAAGGCCCACGACCACGCACATCCGCACAAGCCGGGCCTGTTCCGTCGGTTGACCCGGCTGTTCACCGGACGCTGAGCAGGAGCGGCGCCGCGCGTGGTCGCGGCGTCCGATCCAGTGCCACAGGAAGTCCGCCACTCGGCGCCCGCTTCCCTTATCCTTGCCGCTGGCACGTCGACGTGCCGCGGCGGGGAACCCGGTGATTCATTTCGATCAAGTCAGCAAGCGTTACGAGGGCGGTCACGAGGCGCTGTCGCAACTTTCGTTTGAAGTGCCTACCGGTGAAATGGCTTTCATCACCGGCCACTCCGGCGCCGGCAAGAGCACCTTGCTCAAGCTGCTGGGGCTGATCGAGCGTCCCTCACATGGCGTGATCACGATGGACGGCAGGAGCCTGGCGAAGATCCGCCGCGGTGGCGTCCCGAAATGGCGGCGTCAGATCGGCATGGTGTTTCAGGATCACCGGCTGTTGATGGAGCGCAGCGTGTTCGCCAATGTGGAGCTGCCACTGGTGATCGGTGGCATCGCCAGGGCGGAGCGGTCCCGACGCGTGCGGGCGGCGTTGGAGAAGGTCGGCCTGCTCGCCTATGAACGCCAGTTGCCGGCCACCTTGTCGGCCGGCGAGCAGCAGCGTGTGGGTATTGCACGGGCGATCGTGGCACGGCCCACCCTGCTGATCGCCGACGAACCGACCGGCAATCTGGATCCGCAGCTGGCGGTCGAAATCATGAGCTTGTTTGCCGAATTCCAGCAGGTCGGCACCACGGTGCTGATCGCCAGTCATGATCTGCCGCTGATCAAGCGCATGCGCAAGCGGGTGATCGTGCTCGATCACGGGCGGCTGGTGGCCGATCTGGCGGCGCAGGAGGTGTTGTGAGCATATCGCCGGAAAATGCCCCTGCGGGGGCGACCGACACCTCGCCACGCAATGCGCACAGCCGGGGCCGAAGGCTTGCCAGCTGGCGCGAGCATCACGGTTGGAGCGCGCTGGCCAGCCTGCGTCGGCTGGCCGCGCGCCCACTCGGCAGCCTGTTGACGATTTCCGTGATGGGACTGGCGCTGGCCTTGCCGCTGGCGTTTTACCTGTTGCTTGGCAATGTGCAGAAGCTCGGCGATGCGCTCGGCCAGAGCCAGGCGATCAGCGTGTTCATGCAGCCCGGTCAGGGCGCGCAGCAGGCGCAGTTGCTGGTCAGGCAACTGAGTGAGCATCCCGCCGTGGCGACGGTGACACTGAAGACTCCCCAGCAGGGCATGGACGAACTGGCGAAGATGCAGGGGTTCTCCAGTGCACTGCAGACCCTGGACGACAACCCGCTGCCCTATGTCCTGCAGTTGCAGCCGCGGGGTGATTTGAGCGCCGGCGCGATTGAGCAGCTGGTGACCGATATCCGCGCGATGCACAGCGTCGACCTGGTGCAGGACAGCGGTAGCTGGCGCCAGCGGCTGGATGCGCTGCTCGACGTGGGCAACCGCGCGGTGCTGGTACTCGCTTCATTGCTGGCGCTGGCAGCCTTGTTGGTGGTGGGCAATACGGTGCGCATGGATATCGCCAGCCGCAGCGAGGAAATCGGCGTGCTGCTGCTGGTCGGCGCCAGCAGGGCGTTCGTGCGTCGACCGTATCTGTATGCCGGGCTCTGGTACGGCTTTTTCAGTGGCATCCTGGCCGCCCTGCTGGCGCTGCTGATCGAACTGAGCCTGGCCGGTCCGGTGGCACAGTTGAGCCGGGTCTACGACGGCAAGCTGCAAGTGGGGGCGCTGCCGCTGTGGCTGCTGCTGGCGGTGCCGCTGGCGGCGGCCGTGATCGGCTGGTTCGGTGCGCGCGTGGTCAGTGCGCGGCAGTTGCGCAAGGCGGGGTGAGCCTGGCCTTTGGTCCACACGGTGACATGTCTCTCAGGCACCGACCGCGCGGTCGGTGCATTATCCTCAGACGAGCGAACGCAGGGGGTGCGGTCGCGAGTTCATCGGCAGGAATCGCCACCAAGCGTGTGGGTGAGTTAGGGAATGAGTGGAAATATCAGCAACCGTCTGCTCACCACCGCGCCGCGCGTGCTGGTGGTGGACGGTTCTCGCGTGGTGCGGCAGTTGATTACCCGCGTCCTGCAGGCCGAGCTGCCCGGGGTCGAGGTGATCGGCTGCGGCAAGGGCAGCGAGGCGGAGCAGTTGCTGGGCGAGGGCCTGTTCGACTTCATCACCATTGCGCTGCGGCTGCCCGACATGGACGGGCTGGAGCTGGCGCGGGTGGTGCGCGAGTCGAGCTCCCAGGTCTACGTGCCGATCGTGGTGGTGTCCGGTGATGTCGACGACCGCCTGCACCGGCGCGCCCTGGGTGAGGACGTCACCGACTACTTCGACAAGTCGCTGGGTTTCCAGGCGCTGGCCGAGTTCATCCGCGGCTACGTGAGTCCCGCGGCGACCGCGGAAGGCACTGTGCTGTATGTCGAGGACAGCCGTGTGGTGGCGCTGGCCACCCGCCGCATGATGGAGAGGGTCGGGTTGACGGTGCGCCATGTGGTCAGCGTGGAGGACGCACTGGCCCTGCTGGAGGCCGATCGGATGCTGGGCTGGGTCGGCGCCGATGTGGTGCTGACCGATGTCAGCCTGAAGGGCGAGCTCACCGGTGGCGATCTGCTTGATCGGGTGCGCACCCACTTCGGCTACGGCAAGGGCCGGCTGCCGGTGCTGGTGATGACCGGCGACGAGAACCCGGCCAATCAGGCCGCACTGCTGCGCTCCGGCGCCAATGATCTGGTCGAGAAACCGGTCGAGGAAAAACTGTTGCTGACGAAGTTGCTGTTCCAGCTGCGCGTGGCGCAGCACCTGCGCGAACTCAGCAAGGAAGCATGAACGGCGAATCGATCAAGCTCGAACCATCCTGGAAACAGCGACTGGGCGAGTACCTGCAGCAGCCCGCGATGCAGGCACTGGCGGCTTTCCTGCGTGCCGAAAAGCGGGCTGGCCGGCAGATCTATCCGCCCGGCCCGGACATCTTCGCTGCCTTCGAGCACACCCCGTTCGATGCGGTGCGGGTGGTGATCCTCGGGCAGGATCCCTATCACGGGTCCGGTCAGGCTCACGGCCTGTGCTTCTCGGTGCGCCCGCAGGTGCGGGTTCCGCCGTCGCTGGGCAATATCTTCAAGGAAATCCAGCGCGATCTGGGCATCCCGCGGCCCGGCCACGGATGCCTCACCGCCTGGGCTGATCGCGGCGTGCTGCTGCTCAACAGCGTGTTGACGGTGCAGGACGGTCATGCCGGCTCGCACGCGAATCGTGGCTGGGAGGGCTTCACCGATGCGGCCATCGGCGCCCTCAACCGCGAGCGCGAAGGCCTGGTGTTCCTGCTCTGGGGCGCCTATGCCCAGCGCAAGGGCCAGCTGATCGACGGTCACCGGCATTGCGTGCTGAGCTCGGTACACCCCTCGCCGCTGTCGGCCCATCGCGGCTTCCTCGGCTGTGGCCACTTTTCGGCGACCAACGCCTGGCTGCAGGCCCGCGGTCAGCCGGCCATCGACTGGTCATTGCCGCCGTTGTAGCGATTTCACGGCCGCTTGAGCATCGCTGTGCAAGCCTCATGTTGACGTACTGTGGGTGCTGGACAAGGGTTGGCTATATCTGTACCATTGAGTACATTAAGGCCCGGTTCTTATCCGGATCGAACCAATCGAGGTTTTAGCACTCGAACTACCCGAGTGCTAAACTTTGACGTCATGCAGGAGGTTTCACCCATGTCCCAAGCCTTGGTGACTGCCAATTATCCGCTGCCGAGCGTGGTGGGCAGTCTGGATGCCTATATTTCCGCCGTGCACCGGATTCCGGTGCTGACCCAGGAAGAAGAGCAGGCGCTGTCGCGCGACTTCCTCGAAGAGGCCAATCTGGCGGCGGCGAAGAAGCTGGTGATGTCGCATCTGCGTTTCGTGGTGCACGTGGCGCGCGGCTACAGCGGTTACGGCCTGCAGCTGGCCGATCTGATCCAGGAAGGCAACATCGGCCTGATGAAGGCGGTCAAGCGTTTCGACCCGGATCAGGGTGTGCGCCTGGTCAGTTTCGCGGTGCACTGGATTCGTGCCGAGATGCACGAGTTCATCCTCAAGAACTGGCGCATCGTGAAGGTCGCCACCACCAAGGCGCAGCGCAAGCTGTTCTTCAACCTGCGCAAGAGCAAGAAGCGGCTGGGCTGGATGAACGCGGCCGAAGTACGCACCGTGGCGAAGGATCTGGGCGTGCCCGAGGCGACCGTGCGCGAGATGGAGTCGCGGCTGTCCGGTCGCGACATCGGTTTCGAGCCGGTCAGCGACGATGAGGACGCCAAGCCGGCCCCGGCGGCGTTCCTGATCGACGATGGTGCGGATCCGTACGAAAACGTATCCGACGCGGACTACGCCGACCATCAGATGGAATCGCTGTCCGAAGCGCTGAGCCATCTGGACGAACGCTCGCGCAAGATCGTCCAGCGCCGCTGGCTGGATGAGGACAAGGCCACGCTGCAGGATCTGGCCGACGAATACGGCGTATCTGCCGAGCGCATCCGCCAGGTCGAGGCGAACGCGATGAAGAAGATGCGGGGTCTGTTCGCCGCCTGATTCTCCTCGTCGATGAAAACAGCAACGGCCCCGCGAGGGGCCGTTTGCGTTTTGGCGGGAGCAGTGTCGCCAGATCCCGGACCGCGCCGCCGGATGCTCAGCGCCGCGCGGCGCCGTGGTCGCCCAGTGCCATGCCCTTGAGTACATTCAGGGCCTGCGCCAGTGTGTAGTCGCGGGTGGCCAACTTGCCCTCGGCGGCGCTGCCGTCGTCGTTGATATTGCTGCCGGCAACGGGATGTTCGTTGGCGAGATGATTGGGCAGATCTGCCTCGGAGCTGATCAGCACGCGGCCATATCGTGCCAGGACTTCGACCACGCGGTGCGGATCG
>JAPHUU010000191.1 GCA_026193555.1 Rhodanobacter sp. | reverse complement strand
CGCCGCGCGGCCGATCAGCAGCGTGCGGCACTGGCGGCGCTGCTGCAGGGGCAGGGGCGCAGCGGTGGGCAGGGGATCGAGGTGCGTGCGCCGATCGACGGCGTGGTGTTGCGGCGTTTCCAGGAAAGCGCCACGCCGGTGCAGGCCGGTCAGTCGCTGCTGGAGCTCGGCGATCTGAGCCAACTGCAGGTGATGGTGCAGGCGCTGTCGCAGCAGGCGATCGCGCTGCGGCCGGGCTCGCCGGCGCAGATCCTGCGCTGGGGTGGTGAGGGGGCGTTGCCGGCGCGAGTGGCGCGGATCGAGCCGGGTGGCTTCACCAAGATTTCGGCGCTGGGAGTGGAGGAGCAACGGACCCAGGTATGGCTGGACATCACCGCTCCGCGCGCCCAGTGGACGCAGCTGGGCGACGGCTATCGGGTCGAGGTCGAGTTCGAGGTGGGGCGTCGTTCCGACGTGCTGCAGGTGGCTTCCAGCGCCCTGTTTCGCGATGGTCGGCGCTGGGCGGTCTATCGCGTGGTCGGCGGGCGGGCACGGTTGACCCACGTCGAGCGCGGCATGCAGGGTGATAGCGCAGTGGAAATCATCGAAGGCCTGCGGCAGGGCGACCGCGTGGTCGCTTATCCGGACGACCGTCTGGCCGATGGCCAACGCGTGCAGCCGCTGGATACGTCGCCATGAGCGGCGCATCCGCAGCGACCAGGTGACGTCGGTCACCCGCTCGCAGGGTCCGGGTGCAGGTCGCTACGCAGTCGCCACGCGATTTGCCACACTTGCGTTTTCCCGGGAATCGCCGATGCGCTCGAACGCTCTCGTCGCGGTGGGGCTGGCGCTGTGCTCGGCGCTGTTCTTCACGCTCACCTACGTGCTCAATCGCAGCCTGGTGGCCGGTGGCGGACATTGGGCGTGGGCGGTGATCCTGCGTTACCTGTTCACCCTGCCGCTGCTGTCGCTGGTGCTTCCGCTGCAGGGTGGCTTGGGCGAACTGCCGCGTGAGCTGCATCGGCATGCGCGTATCTGGCTCACCTGGAGCAGCGTCGGTTTCGTGCTGTTCGGCATCCCGTTGACCTGGGCGGCCAGCAGCGGGCCGTCGTGGCTGATTGCCGGCAGCTTCCAGACCACCGTGCTGGCCGGACCGTTGCTGGCACCGCTGATCTATCGCGACGAGCGTCGCCAGCTGGCGTGGCGCACGCTGGCGATCGGTGCGCTGATCGTGGCCGGGGTGTTCGTGCTGCAGTGGGGGCATGCGCACGGTCAGTTGCATGCCGGCGACTGGCTGGCGATCGCGGCGGTGGTGCTGGCGGCGTTTGCGTACCCGCTGGGCAATCGCAAGCTGCTCCTGCATCTGGAGCACGGCAGCGCGCATCTGAATGCGGTGCAGCGCGTGTTCGGCATGACCTTGTGCAGCTGGCCGCTGTGGCTGCTGTTCGGTTTGGTGGCGTGGGCCACGATCGGGCCGCCGACCTGGCGCGAAGCACTGCTCGCCGGCGGCGTGGCGTTGTCCTCGGGCACGATTGCGACCGTACTGTTCTTCCGCGCCACCGACATGGTGCGGCGCGAACCGACTGCGCTGGCGGCGGTCGAGGCGATGCAGGCGGCCGAGCTGCTGTTCGCGACCCTGCTCGGCGTGCTGTTCCTCGGCGAGGCCTGGCCGCACGGCTACACGCTGTTCGGCGCGCTGGCGATCATCGTCGGCATCGCGCTGTTCGGCTGGGTCAGCGGGCGCGGGGCGGCCGGGAATGACGAAGCGCTGCGCGCCCTGCGCGGCGATCGCAGTGCCTGACTGCGCAGCGACATGCCGGCCGGGACACGTCGGCTTGGTGTCGCCGCAAGTCGGTGTTGATGCTGTCGCTACGGGTTACCGGGGCGCAGGTGAATTGATGCCTGTTGCCATGATGCAGTCCATCACCCGATCGCTCGCAGCAAGGGTTCCAGTTGTTTTGCGTAGTGCTGCCATTCCCCAATACTGCGAGTGTGGATGGGTTCGCGTACCTGAGCGCTGCTGGGTGTGGCGACCGGGTCCGCATTGCGTTCCGGGTGCAGGCAACTCTCTTCCATGTCCAGTCCGCAGTGTTGCAGCACCTTGCCCAGCGTGGCCTCGGTGTCGCGCATCAGCGATGCGTAGGACACCTCGAGCAGGGCGTCGGGAATGTTGTCCCGCCAGTGGCTGGTCAGGCGCTGGTGCAGGCCGAAATAGTGGGCCATGGTCTGCATGTCGTAGCTGTAGGCCGACGAGTTGCCGAACATCGCCTTGAAATTCGAATAGCACACGTCCATCGGGTCACGGGTGATGTACAGGATCGGCGCGTGCGGCAGCGCCTTGTGGATGAAATGAACCATCCGCACATTGATCGGCGCCTTGTCGATGTAGAATCGCCGCCCCTGTGCGCGCCATTGCGTCTGTTTCAGATAGCGCGCGCCCAGTTCCCCGAAATCGATGTTCGGGCTGCGCTGGATGGCATCCACGGTGCCGCTTACGCCGAGCGGGGAGGCGTCAGCAGTCCAGCGCAACTGACGCAGGAAGTCGTTGAGCTCGCCAGCCGACGTCACCTGCGAGTGGCTGGACAGCATGCGGTCCAGCAAGGTCGAGCCGGAGCGGGGCATGCTGACGATGAAGATCGGGATGGGGCCGGCGAACGCGGGTGCTGCCCTGGGCTTGTGCGTGCTGATCAGCCGGGAGGCATCGATGAGCGCATTGACCACCGCGGTCTGGCCGGCGGCATCGTAGGGATTGAGCGCGTGCAGCAGAGCGTTGCTGCGTTCCAGTGCGCCCCATGCCTCGTCGTGGCGGCCGAGGTCATCCAGCTCCTTGAACAGTGCGGCCTCGAACCCGGCACGCGCATAGCGGGTGGCCGGATCGGCGCTGTCGGCGGGAATGCGATGCAGTTGCTCCTGCAGGACATCGAGATGATTCGCCTGCGCGGTCTGCCGGCGAAGATTGGACCGCAGAACCGCGACATCGGCGAAATTCGGCCAGCGCTGCAGAGAGGTTTCGAACACCTTGTCGGCCTGGTCGATGTGGCCGGTGAACTGCAGCAGCAGGCCGCGCAGGTAGTGATCGTCGGCACTGTCGGCACCTGCCGCCATCGCGCATTCGATCAGCCTGCCGGCTTCGGGGATTTCGCCAAGCAGCCAGCGCAGCCGCGCCTGCGACGCCAGTTCCGGCCCGGTCAGGTCGGGCAGGATGTCAAGCTGGTCGACGCACTCCCGTGCGGCAACGATTTCCCCGGTGAAGTAGAGGCTGCGGACCAGCTCGTCGACCCACTGCACATCCTTCGGGCACGCCTTTGCGATTTGCAGCAATGCTTCATTCGAGTCCCGCAGCTTGCCGCGCTTGAGAAGCACGGCGGAAAGCTGCAGGCGCGCACGGATATCCTGCGGTGTCCGCTGAACGATGGTCTCCAGGGTGCCCTGCGCGGCGTCCAGCAGGTTGGCTTCGAGGTAGTGTCTGGCGCGCCGCCACAGGCGGCTTTCTGCCGCGGTATTGCTGTCTGCATTCATCGACGCATCGTAGCTTGGCGGGTCATCACGCGCCAAATGTCAGCGGCAACCCGGCCATCGCTGCCGGTCGTCGGGTGGTGGACAGGTGTCCGCGGGGCGGACAGTTCGCCTCGGCGATCGGGTCGGGCCTGACCGGCTTCGCCCTGGGCGTCTGGGTTTACACGCAAACCCACCAGGTGACGGATTTCGCGCTGATCTGTCTGGCGACGGTCGCGCCGGCCCTGCTGCTCGCTCCGATCGCCGGCGCGCTCGTCGATCGG
>JAPHUU010000203.1 GCA_026193555.1 Rhodanobacter sp. | reverse complement strand
TTCGATGGTGCTTGCGCTGCACAGCGTGGGGCAGGCAAGCACCGGGACAGGCTGGACCGGCGTCGCTCTTGGCGAGGACGGTCGCATTCGCTATGTGGGAATCTTCAACGACCCGAACGATCTCGGTCTGCTGTTCGCGGCGACCTTGCCGATGGCATTCTTCCTGAGTCGTCGGGGCGGGATCCTGGGGCGCCCTTTCTGGTTCGCAGGAGCAGCCCTGTTGCTCTATGGCGTCTATCTCACCAAATCGCGCGGTGACATGCTCGCGGTGTTGGTGATGGGCGGCATCTATGTCTGGCATCGTCGCGGCATGGTGACAGCTGGCGTGCTTAGTGCCATCGGGCTGGCGGGCATGAAGCTCATTTCGATGCGCATGCAGCAGCTGGATGCCGACGAATCCTCGGCACTCGGGCGGGTGGATGCATGGTACGAGGGGATGCACATGTTCCTGTCACATCCCGTGCTGGGCGTCGGCGTCGGCAATTTCACCGACTACAACCAGCTGACCGCCCACAACTCGTTCGTGCTGGTGCTGGCCGAGACCGGGCTGATCGGATACACCTTGTGGCTGCCATTCGTCGGTTATGGCTTCTGGATGATGGTGACCGTCCTGCGGCACAAACCGGAGTCCGTCAATGGCGGCGCGTCCGGGTCCGCAGGCGACTGGCAGGCCGAGCGCACGATGGCGTTGACCTTGCTGCTTTCCTTGTGCGGGCTGTTTGCCTCGGCATTTTTTCTCAGTCGCAGCTACACGATCATCCTGTACCTGATTATCGCCGTCGTCACCGGATACTACGTCGGGGCGCGGCAGCGCTGGCCAGGACTGCAGACATTCAGGCTCGGCGATGACCTGGTGCGATGGGTGGTGCTGTCATTGGGCAGCATCGTGTTGCTGTACATCATCACGACCGTGTTGTTGATCAGCTCATGACCACCCGCAGCCACGCCTTGCGCAACACCCTGTTTTCCTCGGTCGGCATCTACGTCGAGTATTCGCTTGGCATGCTGGCTGCGATCCTGATCGCGCGCCACCTCGGCCCTCGGTACTACGGCATCTACGGCCTCTTCATCTGGTTCGCGGCAGTCAGTGTGGTGGCCACCAATTCCGGCATCACGACGGGCGTGATCAAGTTCGTGGCCGAGTTGCGCGGCGCCGAAAAGGAACATCTGGTCCAGCCGGTACTGGCCTATCTGCGCCGCATGCAAGCGTGGCACCTGCTCGCGGTGCTGGGTCTGGCTCTGGTGTTGTTTCTGGTGCTGGGTCATCGTTTTGCTGCCGAGCTGGGCACCACGGAATTCGCCCTGCTGTTGGCGGCGGTCGCGATGCGCGCGCCTTACATGTTCAACATCGCCATCGCCAAGGGATTCGAGGCGTTCGATGCCACTGCCAGGATAAGCCTGCTGGCGGCACCGTTGAATCTTCTTCTGGTCCTTGCGGCGATGTTGCTGGGCGCATCGATTTTCTGGTTCCTGGTGGTCTACACGATTTCCAGCGCCGCGTTCCTGCTGGCGTCCCGCTATCAGGTCAAGCGGCTGCTTGCCCCGCATTCGACCGGTGGAACGCTGCCTGACGAACTGCAGCGACGCGTGCGCCGGCATCTTCGCATCGTCTCGGTGACGATCATTGTCGGATTCCTGATCGCCAGCGACCTGGAAATCCTGTTCCTGAATCTCTTCGACACCGCGGTTTCGGCCGGCTATTTCAAGGTGGCCTATCAGCTGGCCAGCGGAGTGATGCTTCTGGTGCCGGGTGTTTTCGGTGCGGTGCTTTTGCCGATGATGGCAAAGGCACAGAGCCAGGGGCGCGAAGTGGGTGGGCGTCGTTTCGTCGCCGTGACCAGCTATCTGGTGCTGCTGGCAGCGCCGGTGGTGGCCTTTGGCGCCAGTTTTTCCGGCTCGATCATCGGATTGCTGTATGGCGCCTCCTATGCCACTTCCGCACCGGTGTTTGCGTGGTGCCTGTTTGCCTGTGGCGTGGGAACCGTGACCCAGGGGGCCACCAGCTTGCTGGTCAGTGCGGATCGGCAGCACACCATCCTGATCCTCACGGTCGCCCTTGGCATCCTCAAGATGTCGCTCGACATCGTGCTGATCATGCACTTCGGTCTTTACGGTTCGGTTGCGGCGATCGTCATCGAGCTGCTGGTCATTGCGACGGCCTATCTGACCATCGGCATGCGGGTCAGCGGCGTTCGACTCGAATGGTTCCGAATGCTGCGCATCGTGCTTGCCGCGGCGATGGCGGCGGCGGTGGCATCGCTTGTCCTGGCACTTGATCTGAAGCCGCTGCTGACGCTGCTGCTCGGAGGTATGGTGTTGAGCGGGGCCTACCTGTTGCTGACCCTGCTGCTGCAGTGCTGGAACCGCGCCGACATCGATCAATTGCAGGGACTTCACCACAGGTTTGCCGCAGGCCGGCCGAGGATGTTCGGCCGCCTGCTCGAATGGGCGGGTGCGCGGGCAGGGAGGGCACCATGAAATCGGAGTGGTACGAAACGGCTTTTCGCCGCGTGCTGTATCCGGCCTGGGAGAGCGGCCTGCGTCGCCGTCATACGCTGAGCCATCTTGCCGACTACCAGCGCGATCAGTGGCTTTCGCCCGAACAAGTGGCTGCCTTGCAGTGGCAGCGCCTGAAGCGCCTGCTGGAACATTGCGAGCGTGAGGTTCCCTACTATCAGCGGCGCTGGCGCGAGCTTGGCATCGCGGTAGCGGATATCCGCGATCTCGACGATTACGCACAGCTGCCGCGGCTGACCAAGGCCGATATCCGCAATCACTTCGAGGAGCTGAAGGCCGTCTCCTGGCGCGATCGCCTGCTGTACAAGGCCACAGGCGGTTCCACCGGCGAGCCAATGCGCTTCGGCTATACCCGCGAGAGCAACGATCGGCGCACGGCGGTGATGTGGAGAGGTTACGGCTGGGCCGGTTCCCGCATGGGGCGGCGCACGCTTTTTCTGTGGGGCGGCGCGGTCGGCGAACCGACGCGCGCGCATCGGATGAAAGATCGTCTGTACAACGCGGCGTTCGCCCGGCATGTACTCAACAGCTTCAACATGACCGAGGCCAACATGGCCGAGTTTGCCGATGCGATCGACGCCTATCGACCGCAGGTCATCGTCGCCTATGTCGGCCCGTTGGTGCGGCTGGCGCAATGGCTGATCAGCACGGGGCGTCAGGTGGCGCGGCCGCAGGCCATCATCGGCGCCGCCGAGGCCCTGCATGAGTTCCAGCGTCAGATCATCGAGCAGGCATTCGGCTGTCCGGCCTACAACACCTACGGATGCCGCGAGTTCATGCTGATTGCGGCCGAGTGCGAGCAACGCCATGGACTGCATGTGAACGCCGATCACATGGTGGTGGAGCTGGAGAGCGCATCCAGTGAGTCGGCGTCCGCGCCGTCGGGCGAGGTGGTGATTACCGACCTGTTCAATTACGGCATGCCGTTCGTGCGTTACGCCAATGGCGACATGGCCACGGCGGCCGCGCACACCTGCGCATGCGGTCGCGGATTGCCGCTGTTGCAGCGTGTCGATGGCCGCGTGCTGGATGCGATACGCACCCCAGCCGGCCATGTGCTTCCGGGTGAGTTCTTTCCGCACATGCTCAAGGACGTGCCTGGGGTGGTGCGTTTTCAGGCAGTGCAGCGTCAACTGGACCAGCTCGATCTGGCGCTGGTTCGCGGCGCCGGATTCGACGACGCTTCGCTCGCCTACATTCGCCGGGAAGTGGCCAAGGTGGTGGGCGACAGCCTCGAATTGCGTTGCCACTTCGTGGAGGACATCCCGCTGACGCCAAGCGGCAAGCTGCGTGTCACCGTCTCCGAGTTGCCGGCCAGGCCTGTCGCATGAACATCACCCACGTCGTCGAAAACCTCAACCGGGGCGGCCTCGAGCGGATGGTGATCGAATTGGTCAAGCTGCAGCAGCGGCAGGGTCATCAGTGTCAGGTGCTGTGCCTGTTCAAGAGTGGATCGATGGCGGATGAACTGAAGGAGATCGGGGTCGCGGTCAGCGCTTGCGGCAAGCGTTCGGGGCTGGACATCCGCGCACTGGCAAGGCTCCGGCGGCGGCTGCGCAGCCACGCCACCGAGGTGTTGCATACGCACAATGCGGTGGCGCACTACCAGGCGGTGCTGGCCAGCTGGGGCCTTGGCATACGGCGGGTGGTCAACACCCGCCATGGCATGGGCGCGAACCGGCGATCGGGGCGACGCGAATGGCTGTATCGACGTGCGCTGGCGCGCACGGATGCTGTCGCGACCGTGTGCGAGGCCGCCCGTCAGGATGCCGTGCGGCGTGGCATCGTGCCGCTCTCAAAGGCACAGGTGATCCCCAACGGCATTCCGGTCGCCGCCTTCCAGATCGTTTCACGCGATCGACACGAGCAGTTGCAGCGCATGCTGGGGCTGTCCGCGGAGACACGGTTGGTCGGCACCGTCGGCCGGCTGAACTGGGCCAAGGATCAGGCCGGTCTGATCCGGGCTTTCGGCATGGTCTGCAATCAGTTGCCGAACACAGTGCTGGTGTTGATTGGCGACGGCGAGTTGCGTGCCGAACTGGAGCAATGCGCGATCGAGCAAGGGCTGGTCGGACAGGTGAGGTTTCTCGGCGACCGCAGCGATGTGCATGAGCTGCTGTCGGGACTTGACCTGTTCGCGCTGTCATCGCTGAGCGAAGGCTATTCAATGGCGCTGCTGGAAGCGTGCGCCACGGCGCTGCCGATCGTGGCCACCGCCGTTGGCGGCAATGGCGAAATCGTGCGTGACGGCATCACCGGTTGCCTGGTGCCGGCGAGCGAACCGCGCGCACTGGCCGACGCGATGGTGGCGTTGCTGAGTGACCCGCCTCGCGCCGGGGCGCTCGGCGCCGCCGCTCGGACCTGGGTCGAAACCGAGGGTTCGCTCGAAACGATGGCAGGACGGTATGCGGCGCTCTACAGCGGCGCGAGGGAATGAGCCGATGCGCCTGAAGCTGCTGGTCCTGACCAATCTCTTTCCGACGCCGTGGGACCCGCTGCGCGGCGCCTTCAATCGCCAGCAGTTTGAACGTCTGGGTCAGCGCCACGAACTGCATGTACTCACGGCGGTGGATTTCCGCGAGCGGCTCGCTGGCGAGCGTGGCCGGGTCGAGGTGTCCGGTTTGCGCACGGATCACTTCGTGTTCCTGTTTCCGCCCGGGATTGGCCGCTCGCTGCATGCCGGCTGCTGGCTTGCCTCGCTGCTGCTGCAGCATGGCCGGCGAATCCGTGCCGAGTGTTATGACGGGGTGCTGGCCAGTTGGGCCTATCCGGATGCGGTCGCGGCGGGCTGGCTGGCGCGGTGGCTGGGCATTCCGTATGTGGTCAAGGTGCATGGCAGCGATCTGAATGTCGCCGCCGAACATGCGCTGCGTCGACCGCAGATCCGCTCGGCGCTGCGCCACGCGGGCGCCGTCGTGGCGGTGAGCCGGGCGCTGGCCGACAAGGCGGTCGCCATCGGTGCTGACGCGCAGCGCGTGCGGGTGCTCTACAACGGTGTCGACGGCGATTTGTTTTCGCCCGCTCCGCAGGCGCAGGCGCGCGAGCACTTGCGTCTCCCAAACGCCGCGCTGCGAGTGCTCTACGTCGGCAACCTCAAGCGCAGCAAGGGTTGCGTCGACCTGCTGGAAGCCTTTCCGGCCCTGCTCGCCGTGCGGCCTCAGGCGCGCCTGACTTATGTGGGTGCGGGTCCCTGCCGTGCCGAGCTGCTTGAACGTGCCGCCGAGCTGAGTTGCGCCGATCGGGTTGACATGGTCGGCGCCATCGCACACGCGGAACTCGGCCATTGGTTTCG
>JAPHUU010000200.1 GCA_026193555.1 Rhodanobacter sp. | reverse complement strand
TCACGCTGAACCTGCCGTTCAACCTGATCGCACAGCCGCTCGACGGCCTCGGCACGATCATGACCGTCAACCGCACCAAGAGCTCGCTGGTTTACGCCGGCAACAGCAGCGCGATCACCGTTCCGGGTCTGTCCAAGTGGGTCGCAAATGCCACGTTGTACTACCAGCACGCAGGTTTCGAAGCCCGCGTGAGCGACAGCTACCGTTCCAGTTTCCTCGGCGAGGTGTCCGGCATCAGTGCATCGCGTATCGAGCAGACCCTGAAGGGCGGAAGCACCTTCGACGCGCAGGTCAGCTACACCTTCAACAAGGGTCCGCTGAACGGCCTGACGATCATTGCGCAAGGCTCCAACCTGGGCAACAAGACGTTCATCACCTACCAGAACAATGATCCACGGCAGGTGCTGAACTGGGAGAGCTACGGCCGTCGCTACGAGGTGGGTGTCTCCTACAAGTTCGATTAATCCCCACGCGCTTACAAAGGCGAGCCCCGTTGACTAGACTCAACGGGGCTTTTTTTTGCCTGCTCACCTGCACGGCAGGTCATCCGGCATCCCTTCGTCAGACTCAAACACATAGGTGGCTCGCAGTGAACGAATCGTCCATCAAGCGCGTGGTGATCGTCGGTGGCGGCACGGCCGGCTGGATGACAGCGGCGTTGCTGTCCAAGGCAATGGGACCGCAGCTGCAAATTCACCTGGTCGAGTCCGACGAGATCGGCATTGTCGGCGTCGGTGAGGCGACGATTCCGCAGATCCGCCACGTCAACCAGTTCCTCGACATCGACGAGGACGAGATGCTGCGCGCCACCCAGGGCACGTTCAAGCTCGGTATCCAGTTCAATGACTGGCGCCGGGTCGGCGATTCATACCTGCACGCGTTCAGCGATATCGGGATGCCGCTGGGTCTGCTCGCCTTCCAGCATTACTGGCTGCGCGACGTGCATGGACGCACAAGTGCCGCGGGCGCAGGAAGCGCAGAAGCGGCCAGTCGTCAGCGCGAGGACGCGCCAGACCTGTGGGCGTACTCGCTCAATGCACAGGCCTGCCGTGCCAACCGTTTCGCACGCATGGAAAAGGTCGGAAGCAGCCCGCTGACCGGTATCCGGCATGCCTACCATCTCGATGCGGGGCTCTACGGTCAGTTTCTGCGCCGGCGTTGCGACCCGCGCATCGTGCAACGTACCGAGGGCAAGGTGGTCGACGTTGCGTTGCGTGCGGAAGACGGCTTCATCGAGTCGATCAGACTCGAAAGCGGCGAGACGATTGCGGGCGATCTGTTCATCGACTGCTCGGGCTTTCGCGGCCTGCTGATCGAAGGGGCACTGCACAGCGGCTACGAAAATTGGCAGCAGTGGCTGCCGTGCGATCGCGCGATGGCGGTGCCCAGTACCCGGGTCGAGCCGATGCGGCCGTACACCCAGGCCAGCGCGCGCCCGGCTGGCTGGCAATGGCGTATACCGTTGCAGCACCGCAGCGGCAATGGCCACGTGTACTGCAGCGAATACATGAGCGACGACGAAGCCGCGTCGCTGCTGCTGGCAAACCTGGAAGGTGAGCCGATCGCCGAGCCGCGCCTGTTCCCGTTCACCACCGGCATGCGCCGACAGTTCTGGAACAAGAACTGTGTGGCGCTGGGTCTGTCCAGCGGCTTCCTGGAGCCACTGGAGTCGACCAGCATTCACCTGATCCAGTCGGGCATCAGTCGCCTGCTGGCGCTGTTCCCCGACTGCCATTTCGATCCGGCGCTACGGCTGGAATACAACCGGCAGACCCGCTTCGAATACGAGCACATTCGCAATTTCCTGATCCTGCACTATCGCGCCAGCGAACGCCGGGACACCCCGTTCTGGCAACACTGCGCCCGGATCGAGATGCCGCAAGACCTGGAGCGCAAACTGGCCCTGTTCCGCAGCAGCGGCCAGATCTTCCGCGACGGCGAGGAACTGTTCACCGAAGTCGGCTGGCTGCAGGTCATGCTTGGCCAGGGCATCGAACCGCTGCGGCATCATCCGCTGGCCGAGAGCATTTCTTCGGATCAACTGGACGAATTCCTCGCCAATGTCCGCACCCTCATCGGCCGCGCCGTCGACACCATGCCGGAGCATACGCGCTTCGTCGCCGAGCACTGCAAGGCCAACGCACCGGGCTGATGCGAAAGCCGGGCGTCTGTCGCTGCCGAAGCAGCCGGTCTGCGGACCCTGTGCCGGCCTTTGCCCGCGCAATGTCCCCGCGACGCTAGTCGGCGCGAAGTGTGCCGTAGGCATCCAGGATGACTGGATCGTGCTTGGTCCCCCGCTCCGCCGCAAGAACGGACAGGGCTGCCGCCCGCGTCCGACCCGGATGATACGGGCGACTCGACGTCATCGCGTCGATGCTGTCGGCCACCGAGACAATCCGCGACAGCAACGGAATCGCCTCGCCGCACAGCCCGTCGGGATAGCCGCTGCCATCCCAGTGCTCGTGATGATGGCGGACAATCCGTGCCACCTCATGGCGGAAGGGTATCTCGTGCTGCTTCAGGATGAAGCTTTCGCCGATCACGCTGTGCCTGCGCATGATCTCCCGTTCCGCATCGTCCAGTGATCCGGCCTTGAGCAAGATCGAATCGGGAACTTCGATCTTGCCTACATCATGCAGGCGCGCGGCCAGTGCGACCACCAGCAGGTCGTGCGGCTCCAGCGTCAACGCCTCCCCGATCCGCACGGCCAGCCCGGCGACACGATCACAGTGCTGCGCGGTTTCCCCGTCACGCGCATGCATGGCGCGGTTGAGCATGGGTGCGAGGTCGAAGATCCAGGAATACATAGGCAACGCGGCAACCCTTGTGTCATGGCGCGTACGGCGCACCGGTGCAGCTGGCCGGCGCCGATGGCACCGAGCCGGATGAGTGGGCTGCGAGCTTAGCGGCCACCGCAACCCGTGGAAACCCATCGGGCACGCAGGCAAGGGTGCCCGATGCCCGTACCCGCGCCGCTAATCTGCCCTTGACCGGCGCAGCTCCGCCACTTCCGCAAGCAGTTGCCCTGCGGCGTCCTCGGTCAAGGGCAAATGCAGCAGGTACCCCTGGAATCCGTCGCAACCCAGCGACTTCAGCAAGTCGAGTTGGGCACGCGTCTCCACGCCCTCGGCCACCACGGTCAGGCCCAGGTTGCGCGCCAGCGCGATGATCGTGCGGATGATCGGCGCCTCGTCGCGACCATCCAGCGGCTTCATGCCAATCTCGCACACGAAGGACTGGTCGATCTTCAGCGCGGTTACCGGCAACTTGTGCAGGTAACTCAGCGAGGAATAGCCGGTGCCGAAGTCATCGATCGCAATGCCCACACCCAGCTTGCGCAATTCGGCCAGATTGACCGAAGCCTCCGCGGCATTCTGCAGCAGCAGGCTCTCCGTGATCTCCAGCACCAGCGCCGAGGGGTCGAGCCGGGTTTCGGCCAGCACGCGGCGCACCATGTCCAGCAGGTTGCCGCGGCGAAACTGCACTGCCGAGACATTCACCGAGATGCGCAGATCCGTATGCCCGGCCCGGTGCCAAGCCGCGGTGCGGCTGCAGGCCTCGTGCATCACCCATTCACCGATCGGGACAATCAGGCCACTCTCCTCGGCCAGCGGTATGAACCGCGCGGGCGGCACCATGCCCTGGGTCGGGTGCTGCCAGCGCAGCAGCGCCTCGAAACCCTGGATCTCGTCCGCCGGTCCGCACTGCGGCTGGTAGTTCAGGCTCAGCTGCCCCAGCGCCATGGCATGGCGGAACTGGCTCTCCAGCTCGACGCGTTCCATCATCCGGGTGTTCATCTGCGGGGTGAACCACATGCAGTTGTCGCGCCCGGCCTCCTTGGCGCGATACATCGCCGCGTCGGCGTTGGCCATCAGGGTATCCGCATCCTGGCCATCGGCCGGATAGATGCTGATGCCGAGCGAGACGCTGACGAAGAATTCGTGCTCGCCCACCTGGAACGGCGCGCGCAGGGATTCCATCATTTTCCCGGCCACGCGCATGGCATCCTGCGCATCGTTCAGCTCCGGCACCACCAGCATGAACTCATCGCCGCCCAGCCGCGCCAACGTGTCGCTCTTGCGTATGGAACCCTCCAGCCGGCGGGCCACCTCGCACAGCAGGATGTCGCCGTGGGAGTGGCCTAGCGTGTCGTTGATCTGCTTGAAGTGATCCAGGTCCATGAACAGCACGGCGACCTGGTGCTGCTTGCGCAGCGCCAGCACCAACGCCTGGCCCAGCCGGTCCTGCAACAGCAGGCGGTTCGGCAGCCCGGTCAGGGCATCATGCTGGCCCTGGTGCGCGAGCCGGTCGGTGAGCCGGCGATGTTCGATCGCCACCGCGGCAAGCCGGCTGGCAGCGGTGACAAAATCCAGCTCCGCTGCAGTGGGCGCGCAGGGCCGGTGATGGTACACCGCGAACGAGCCCAGCACGCCGCCATCGCTGGACGGAATCGGCATCGACCAGCAGGCGCGCAGGTCGTGCGGCAAGGCCAGTTCGCGGTAGCCATCCCACAATGGATCACTTGCAATGTCCTGCACGACGACCGTCTTGTTCAAATAGCAGGCGGTGCCGCAACTGCCCGCCCTCGGTCCGATCGGCAACCCTTCCAGTGCCTTCGAATACACTTCCGGGATCAGCGGGGCGCTGCCCATGTACAGCCGTCCGTCGCGCAGCAACAGCAGCGAACAGCGGGAGCCGGGTATCTGTGTTTCCAGCATGCCGACGACGCCGGCAAGGATGTGCTGCAACGGTTCGTTCCGTGCCACCTGTTCCAGGATCTGCCGACGATCACGGTCCAGCAGTTCCTCCAGCTTGCGCGCGCTGATGTCGAGGCAGGCGCCGACCATGCCGGTGGCGCGCCCTTGCGGGTCGACACGCACCTCGACCTGGCTCTGCAGGGTGCGGATCTCGCCGCCCTCGCGGCGGATGCGCATTTCCATCCGGAATGGCTGGCAATCCTCCTGCGCCTTGATCATCAGCGACTCGATCGTTGCACGGTCGTCGCAGTGGATGCGACTGAGGAAATCCCTGACCCGCGGTACATGCTGCTGCGGATCGAGGTCGAAGATCCGGTACAACTCATCCGACCAGGTCAGCACGTGGCCACGGATATCCCATTTCCAGCTGCCCAGTTGAGCCAGCCGCTGCGCCTCTTCCAGCCGCGCCTCGCTTTCGCGCAAGTCCACCTCGGCCTGCTTGCGCTCAATCGCCGCGGCTACCTGGCCGCAGACGAACTCGAGCAGCGATTTGTCCCTTTCGGTGTAGCGGATGCTGCCGTCATAGCTCTGCACCACCAGCGCCCCGAGGGTGCGGGACTTTGACTTGAGCGGCACACCGAGCCAATCCATGGAACCGGTGCCGGCATAGGGTAGATCCTCCAGCCTGCCGTCATTGGTGTTGTCGGGTGTGAAGAGCATGGCCTCGCCTCGCTCGATCACGCGCCCGGTGACGGTGCCGTCGCTCATCTTGAGCACGTCGGGATTGGTGTCGAACTCGTCCTCGTAGTAGGGAAAGTTCAGCTCCGCACGCTTCTCGTCATACAGCGCGACAAAGAAGTTTCGTGCCGGCAGCAGGCCGCTGACGATCTGGTGGATGCGCGGGAATAATTCGACCAGCGTTTCGGTCGACTGCGCGGCCTCGGAAATCTCCCACAGCGCATGCTGGGTCCGCTCCTCGCGCTTGCGATCCGAGATATCGCGCACGGTGGCGATGACCAGCCGCTGCTCTCCCGATACGACTGGCGTGAGCAGCACTTCCGCCGGAAAGTCCTCGCGCTGAGCGCTGCAATGCATCCACTCGAAACGATGGCTGCCCTCGCGCATGGCGATGGCGATCATCTCGTTCGCCTTGTCCACCGAGTCACGACCATCCGGCTGGCGCGATGGAGAAAGTTGCGCCGGGTGCAAAGTGAGAATCGCCTGCTTGCTGGCACAGTGAAATATATCCACCGTCGCCTGGTTGCAGTCGATGAAGCGGCTGCTCGCGCCATCGAGGATCATCAGCGCGTCGGCGGTCGTCTCGAACATCAGACGGAAACGGGCTTCGCTGCCGCGCAGCGCCGCCTCCACTTCGTTGATCGCGGTGATGTCGCGAAAGCTCCACACGCGGCCCGCCGGCACCCCATCCACGAACTGTGGTTGCGAATAGCGCTCGAACACCCGGCCATCCTTGAACTGCAGGATGTCGCGGCTGACATCGGCGGGACGCTCGTAGAGCGATTCCACCAGCATGACGAACGCGTCCGGGTCCTCCAACTGGTCGAGCACGTAGCTGACCAGCCGCGCATCGTCGTCGCTGGCCATCAGCTCATCAGGAATGCGCCAGAGGTCCTGGAACTTGCGGTTGGTGCCCACCACCCGGCGTTGTGGATCCACAACCAGGATGCCGTCGGCGGTGGCATCAAGGGTCGCCCGCTGCAGCGCGAGGGATTTCTTCAGATGTTGTTCGGCGCGAACGGCCTCGGTAGTGTCGCGGTAGCTGATCACCCAGCCGATGCGCCGGCCGTCGAGCATCTGCGGTTTCGCATGCCGTTCGACCACGCGCCCATCCTTGAACGCCAAGGTCGCCGAACTGCTGCTCTGCGCGCACAGCGACTTGCGCGAGACCTCCATGAACAACGACGGGTCGACCATCTGCTCGGCAACAAAGGCTTGCAGCGCGCCGAAGTCGGTGACGCCAATCATGCTCGGGGGAACGTTCCAGATCTCAAGCGCCAGGTCGTTGCTGTGGATCACCTTGCCGGCATTGGACACCACCACGATGCCATCGCCGGAGGCTTCCAGCACGGCGCGCAGCTCGGAAGCGGACATCATGTCGCGTTGCTGCGCCGCCGCCGCGCGGAGCATGTCGGGTAGCCGCAGCATCTGCTCGGCATGGCTCGTCAGGTAGTCGGTGGCGCCGCGTTTGATCGCCTCGGCCGCGATCGCCTCCGAGCCGCTGTCGGTGAGGATCACTACCGCCAGCCTCACGTCCCTGGCTCGCACCACGTCGAGAATCTCCAGCCGGTCATATCCCAGCGACTGGTAGTCGGTCAGCACCAGGTCCCAGCGTCCACTGCATAGCAGCAGCTCGAACTCGCCGCGATTGCGGGCGACGCTGAGTTCGAAGTCTCCCGCGTGGCTCGCCAGCGCATGCATCGCCAATTCGCCCGCGGAGGGGGAGTCGTCAATACAGAGGATGCGCAACGGGTTGTTCATCAACATCGAAGCCTGCTGGGCGGGGTGTCAAGACCTTGCCGGAATTTTGAGCATAACCCGTCGCCATGCATGCGATTACGACCGATCGTCGGGGTGTTCGCCAGCTGTATCGGCGCCCGGCTGGCGGTCTTGAGGTTCATCCGGATCAACTCCTGACCCGGTCGGTCACCCGGCCGTGCCGAAAACGCGCCCTTTCGCGTCCGAGCCCTGCGCCGATTTCGCCTTTCTGCCCCGAAAACCAGTCCCTCGCCACTGCTGCTGCAACGGTGCGACATCCCTTCGCTGGACGGCCCAACCAGGGCACTCACCCGGGCGCCCGGCAATGCCTGTCGATGTATTGCTGGTGCGTCGGCATCGCGCCCACTGCCTCGCCGATGACCCGACGCAGGCTGGCGAACATCCGCGGCGCATCGACCTTGTCGCGCAGATCGACCAGCGGATCGTGGCGCTCGGGCCAGACTTCCTGACCGATCAGCACCGCCAGCCAGTTCGGGTTCTGGAACAGTTCCATGCTCTCGGCCACGGTCCGACCGTAGCTGCGGAACTGGTCGATCTTGTACTGCAGCGTTTCCGGGATCGGCATCGCACGGGTTTGTCGCCAAAGTGGCGCGTCATCGCGCTGATTGGCGTGGTAGTGCAGGATCAGGAAATCGCGAATGCGCTCGTATTCGGCGTGCGTGATCCGGTTGAATTCCTGTGCCGCCAGCGGGTGGAAATCGCGATCGGGAAACAGCGCCAGAAGCCGGGTAATGGCGGACTGGATCATGTGGATGCTGGTCGATTCCAGCGGCTCCATGAACCCCGCCGCCAGACCGATGGCGATGCAGTTGCGGTTCCAGAATTTCCGCCGCCGCCCGGTGACGAAACGCAGCAACCGCGGTTCGGCCAGCGGCGTACCTTCCAGATGATCCAGCAGCACTTGCGCCGCCTC
>JAPHUU010000237.1 GCA_026193555.1 Rhodanobacter sp. | reverse complement strand
GAGGATCTGGCGCAGCTGATCCACGATTTGAAGGAGGTGAATCCGGCCGCACTGATATCGGTGAAGCTGGTGTCGCATGCGGGAGTGGGTACGGTGGCGGCCGGCGTGGTCAAGGCCGGTGCGGATCTGATCACGGTCAGCGGCCACGATGGTGGCACCGGTGCCAGCCCGCTCACCTCGATCAAATATGCCGGCACGCCTTGGGAACTTGGCTTGGCCGAAACGCAGCAGACCCTGCGTCGCAACGACCTGCGTGGGCGCGTGCGGCTGCAGACCGACGGCGGCCTGAAAACCGGACTGGACGTGATCAAGGCAGCGATGCTGGGCGCGGAGAGCTTCGGCTTCGGCACCGGCCCGATGGTGGCGCTGGGTTGCAAGTACCTGCGCATCTGCCACCTCAACAACTGCGCCACCGGCATTGCCACCCAGCATCCGGTGCTGCGCCAGGAACACTTCACCGGCCTGCCGGAAATGGTGATGAACTACTTCCGTTTTGTTGCCGAGGACGTGCGCGCGCATCTGGCGCGTCTGGGTGTGCGAAGCCTCGGCGAACTGGTCGGTCGCAGCGACCTGCTGCGGCAGCTGGAGGGCACCACGCCGGTGCAGCATCGCCTCGACCTCACACCGCTGATCCATGGCCAGGGTCTGGGCGAGGATGTCGATTTCTCCTGCACGTTGGCGCGCAATCCGATGCGCGATCCGGCCGCGCTGGCCTCGTGCATCAGTGCCGACGCCGACGAGGCGGTGACCCGCCGGCTTGGCGGCACGTTCGCCTACGCGATCGCCAACACCGATCGCGCGATCGGTGCACGGCTCTCCGGTGACGTGGCGCGCGTCCACGGCGACCACGGCATGGATGATCATCCGATCATCCTGAGGCTGGAAGGCGCGGCGGGGCAGAGCCTCGGCGCGTGGAATGCCGGCGGCGTGCATATCGACCTCACCGGCGAGGCCAACGACGGCGTCGGCAAGGGCATGGCCGGTGGCCGCATCATCGTGCGCCCACCCGCCGACTCGCCGTTTGCCAGTCAGGACGCCTCGATCATCGGCAATACCTGCCTGTATGGCGCCACCGACGGCGAGCTGTTCGCCGCCGGTCGTGCCGGCGAGCGTTTCGCGGTGCGCAATTCCGGCGCGCTGGCGGTGGTCGAAGGTGCCGGCGATCACTGCTGCGAATACATGACCGGTGGCGTGGTGGCGGTGCTGGGCAAGGTCGGTCTCAACTTCGGTGCCGGCATGACCGGCGGCTTTGCCTACGTGCTCGACCTGGAGCGCGATTTCGTCGACTGCTACAACCACGAACTGGTCGACATCCTGCGCATTTCGCCGGAGGGCATGGAGCACTACATGCAGCACCTGCGCAACCTGGTTACTCGCCATGTCGAGTACACCGGCAGTGACTGGGGCCGGCAGATCCTGCGCGACTTCCGCGGCCTGCAGTACAAGTTCTGGCTGGTCAAGCCGAAGGCGGCCAGCCTTGCGGCGCTGGCCGAGGAACTGAGGAGCGCGGCATGACCGGCTTCAATCAAGCGATGTGCTTCTTGCATTCGCCTCCTCTCCCCGCCGGGGAGAGGATTGAGGTGAGGGGCGGGTGCTCGCGTTCATCCATCATCGAAGCGGGTGCAATCACCCCATGACCGACAAGACCTTCCAGTTTCTCGATGTGCCGCGCCAGCCGCCGCGCACGGTGCCGGTGGAGATCCGCGTACTGGGCTACGGCGAGATTTCCGGCGACTTCGCCACGCCGCAGGCGGCCACCCAGGCCGAGCGCTGCATCGATTGCGGCAACCCGTATTGCGAGCACGCCTGTCCGGTGCACAACTACATCCCGAACTGGCTCAAGCTGGTGCAGGAAGGCCGCATCATGGAAGCGGCCACGTTGATGCATGAAACCAACCCGCTGCCGGAGATCTGTGGCCGGATCTGCCCGCAGGACCGCCTGTGCGAGGGCGCCTGCACGCTGGAGCAGACCGCGTTCGGCGCGGTGACCATTGGCAGCATCGAGCGCTGGGTCACTGACGAGGCGCTGCGTCAGGGATGGCGACCCGACCTTTCGGCGGTGCAGGAAACCGGCAAGCGGGTGGCGATCATCGGCGCCGGACCGGCCGGGCTGGCCTGTGCCGACCGGCTGCGCCATGCCGGCATCGCCGCCGATGTCTACGACCGCCAGAGCGAGATCGGCGGGCTGCTGACGTTCGGCATTCCGCAGTTCAAGCTGGAAAAGGAGGTGATGCGCACCCGTCGCGCG
>JAPHUU010000064.1 GCA_026193555.1 Rhodanobacter sp. | reverse complement strand
GTGCTGTGGGGGTCGGTCGCCATCGCGATCAACATGCTGCTGAATGTGGAGGCATTGACGGGCGGTTTCCGATGGGGTGGCTCGCGGGCGCGCAACGTGGTCCTGCTGTTCTGCGTGATGGCGATAGCGCTGCTGGTCTGGCGCAATGGCCAGTTGTGGCTGGGTGCGCAGCAGCTGAATGCGGTCAGCGTGCCCAGTCCCACCAATATCATCTATGTGATGCTGACGGGTATGCAGCCGCTGTTTGCCAGCATCGGATTCCTGCTGCTGTACAACGAGATCCTGCAACAGGAATTGCATCTGCTGGCCAGAGTCGATCCGCTGACCAGAGTGAGCAACCGGCTGGCGATCAGCGAGGAGGCTTCGCGCCTGTTGTCACAGGCCGCACGACAGGGTCAGACGCTGGGTGTGTTGATGCTGGATGCCGATCGTTTCAAGGCGGTCAATGACCGCTTCGGCCATGCCGGTGGCGACGAGGTGCTGCGCGCGCTGGTGGCGAGCATCCGGGCCACCTTGCGCGGAAGCGACGTGGTTGGTCGGGTCGGCGGCGAGGAGTTCGTGGTGTTGTCGCCGGGCATGGACCTGCGCGCCGCCATGGCGCTGGGTGAGCGTGTTCGCCGGACGGTCGAAAACACCCCATTGCGGATCGACGACCAGTGCCTGCAGCTGACCGTGTCGATCGGCGTGGCGGTGGCTGCGCTGAGCGAGCGTGACGCCAAGGCAGTATTGCAACGTGCCGACAAGGCCCTGTACGAAGCCAAACGCGCGGGTCGAAACCGGGTCATGGCGGCTGCTGACGGCGCGCCCGACAGCCCGGCTTTCCAGGCTGTGGTGACCGCTTTGGCGTGAGGCACGACCAGAGCACCACCGCAAGGGCAAGGGACATGGCGTCCCGCGTCGAGCGCAACGTCACGGGCACCACCCGCACTCCAGGGCACGCTGCCGGGGTGACCATGCCGTGACACGCTGTTTCGGCCGTATGCCATCGGCGACGTTTGATTCGGGCGCGTGATGTGGTATTCATGGAGCCCATGTCGATCTCATCCGCCCGCTTTCACGTCTGGTTTTATAGCTATCCGATGCCACAGGCGGAGCTAGGGGCGCGATCGTAGATCACTGGTCAAACGAATCCCGAAAAGCCGCCAGCCCAACACTGGCGGCTTTTTTCATGGCCGCCAGTGGAACCCGAATCCGAGGAACCACCGCATGATGTACCCCGTCACCAAGCCAGCCACCGACAGCACTGCCACCGACGACCTTCGCATCCGCGAGCTGAAACGCCTGAGCACTCCGGCTGAAGTGATCGACGACTGCGACGCCAGCGGGCGGGCCAACACCACCGTGACCGAAGCGCGCGACAGGTTGCACGGAATTCTCAGCGGCGCGGACGATCGCCTCGCCGTGGTGATCGGTCCGTGTTCGATTCACGACACCAGGGCGGCACTGGAGTACGCCGCACGACTGCGGACCCAACGCGAGCGCCATGCCGACACGCTGGAAATCGTGATGCGGGTGTATTTCGAGAAGCCGCGCACCACGGTCGGCTGGAAGGGCTTGATCAACGACCCCGACCTCGATGGCAGCTTCCGCATCGACCGCGGGCTGCGGCTGGCACGCGGCCTGCTGATCGGAATCAACGAGCTGGGCGTGCCGGCCGGCTGCGAGTTCCTGGACATGATCACGCCGCAGTACATCGCCGACCTGGTCGCCTGGGGTGCGATCGGCGCACGCACCACCGAGAGCCAGGTGCATCGCGAACTGGCGTCGGGCCTGTCGTGTCCGATCGGCTTCAAGAACGGCACCGATGGCAATGTGAAGATCGCCGTGGATGCGGTGCAGGCGGCGTCGCAGCCGCACCATTTCCTGGCCGTGACCAAGGATGGCCGCACCGCCATCGCGACCACCGCCGGCAACGAGGACTGCCACGTCATACTGCGCGGCGGCAGCGCACCGAACTACGACGCCGGCAGCGTGGAGGCAGCCTGCAGCGTCATCGTCAGGACCGGCGTGGAGCCACGGCTGATGATCGACGCCAGTCACGCCAACAGCAGCAAGCAGCCGGAGAACCAGCCGCGGGTGATCGACGCGATTGCCGGCCAGGTCGCGGCCGGGGAGTCACGCATCGTCGGTGTGATGGTGGAGAGCCACCTGGTCGGCGGCCGCCAGGACCTCCAGCCGGGTCGGCCGCTTGTCTACGGGCAGAGCATCACCGATGGCTGCATCGACTGGGACAGCTCGGTCGCCGTACTTGACCGCTTGGCCGAGGCGGTGCGTCAGCGCCGGCGGGTCAGGGCACAGCAGGCGGCCTGAGCCACGATGCGGCGATGCCCTCGCCAAGGCTGCATCTCTGCCGATCCGGATCCGTCCTATGGACACGGACATCCTGCTGGGCTTCGCTTCAATCCGCTCGCCGTGGTGTTTCCGGGCCTTCTGGCGCGCATGTTCAGCAGGGCCAAGCGCAATCGATGTAACCGCGAGTGGCCGCTCGTCGAATGATCGGATGGAGGCGGAATCCGCCGTCCCATCCCAATCTTTCAAGGACTTTCCCATGAACGTACGTCTTGCCATCCTTCTCGTCGCCGCCACGGCCTGTGGCTTTTCTGCCAGCGCGACGTTCGCCCAGGACGCCATGGCCAGCAGTTCCAGTACGGCGATGCCGCACGATTCAATGAAGCACGATGCGATGAAGGCCGACTCCATGAAGCATGACTCCATGAAAAAGGATTCGATGAAAAAGGATTCGATGAAAAAGGATTCGATGAAGAAGGATTCGATGAAGAAGGACGACACGGCGACGCATTCCGGCGGCTGAGCACAGGCCCGTTTGCCGCTGGTGGAAACGGCGCCCCGGTCGGTGTTCCCACCAGCCGATACCCCTGATCCGGCCCGGATTGGCGGTTCAGGGGGCGTTTGACGTGCCGGCGGAGTCGAGGGGCTATACTTTGCCCGCGCCATTCCGCGCAGCGACCATGCACTGAGGCTCCTACTCTTGAGCACTGCCCGTACGAACAAGTCCGTCACGACGGCCACACTGCGCAAGCACGTCATCGACGCGCTCGAGGGATTGAAAGCCAAGGACATCCGCGAAATCGACGTCCGCGGCAAGACATCCATCGCCGATCTGCTGGTCATCGCCTCCGGCACGTCGGCGCGTCACGTCAAGTCCATCGCCAACGAGGTCAGCACGTTCGCCAAAAAGGCCGGCGTCATGCCGCTGGGCGTGGAAGGCGAAGTCGAGGGCGAGTGGGTGCTGGTCGACCTCGGCGATGTGATCGTCCACGTGATGTTGCCGCGTATCCGCGAGTTCTATGGTCTGGAACGGCTGTGGACGGTAGGCGACAACGGGCATGAAGCCAACGCGGTGCAGGTTGGCTGAGTCGGGTCTCGTGGGGGGCACCGCAAGATGGGCCCCACACCTCGAATCCTCCGTTCCCAAGAAGGGAGAGGAGGCAAAGACAGCGCTTCGCGCGTCTTGCCTGTTTGAAGCCCGGCCATGCGCGCGCGTCTGATCGCCGTCGGCGAGCGGATGCCCGCGTGGGTGGCTGAGGGTTTTGCGGAGTACCGCAAGCGGCTCTCGCACGAGTTGCCGCTGGAATTGATCGAGCTCAAACCCGGCAGCCGTGGCAAGGGGCGCGACGATGCGCGGGCGATCCAGGACGAAGGGGCGGCGATACTGGCGGCGCTTCCCCGCGACAGCCATGTGGTGGCGCTGGACGGGCGCGGCAAGGCCTGGTCCAGCGAGCAACTGGCCGCGCAGCTGGCGCAATGGCGCATGGCCGGCTGCGACCTCGCCTTCCTGATCGGCGGTCCGGACGGACACGCGCCCGAGGTGCTGGCACGGGCCGAGCAGAGCTGGTCGCTGGGACCGCTGACGTTGCCGCACATGCTGGTGCGACTGGTGCTGGCAGAGCAGCTGTATCGGGCCACCACGATCCTCGCCGGACATCCCTATCACCGAGCCTGACCATCGAGACCGTCAACATGTCCTTCCAGATCCGGCAAGCCACGATTCATGATCTCGACACGCTGGCCGTGTTGTTCGACGGCTACCGGCAGTTCTACGCGCAGCCGGCGGATCTGCCGCGGGCGCGGGAATTTCTGGCCGAGCGCTTTCGGCATCAGGAGTCGTTGATTCTGCTGGCACGTGACGGGCAGGCGCAGGGGCTGGGCTTCACCCAGCTGTATCCGCTGTTCTCGTCGGTACGCGCGGTGCGCACCTGGCTGCTGAACGACTTGTTCGTGGCCCCTTCCGCACGCCGGCAGGGTGTGGCGGCGGCGCTGCTCGGCACGGCGGCGGAGCATGCACGGGCGCTCGGCGCGGCCAGCCTGTCACTGTCCACGGCACGGGACAACCTGCCGGCGCAGGCGTTGTACGAGTCGCTGGGCTGGCAGCGTGACCAGCAGTCCTGCGAGTACAGCCTCGGCCTGTGAACGGCTTCATACCTGCGCCCAGCATCCCGATTCGGAGCAAGCAGATGCTTTACCTCGCCTCGCAGTCACCACGCCGTCGCCAGCTGCTGGAGCAGCTGGGCGTGGATTTCACCGTGATCGACGTGACGGTGCCGGAGCAGCGGCTACCGGATGAGTCGCCGCAGGCCTATGTGCGCCGCGTGGCCCGCGACAAGGCCCGTGCCGGTCTCGCCAGCCTGGGCACGCCGGAACACGCTCTGGTGCTGGGCGCCGACACCGAGGTGGTGCTTGACGACGACGTGTTCGGCAAGCCTGCCGATGCGGATGATGCGGCAGCGATGTTGGGCCGCCTTGCGGGTCGTGCGCACGAGGTCATCTCGGCGGTGTGGCTGGTTGGCGCCGGCGTCGAGCATGGCGAAATCTGCATCTCACGGGTGCGCTTCGCGCCGCTCGACGAGCCGACGATTGCTGCCTACGTCGCCACCGGCGAGTCGTTCGGCAAGGCGGGTGCGTATGCGATCCAGGGGCGAGGCGCAGCCCTGATCGAGCATCTCGACGGCAGCTATTCCGGCGTGATGGGCTTGCCCATGTTCGAGACTGCGCGTCTGCTGCGCGCTGGCGGAATCACCCCGACGTAAGCTTCAACCGGGTGGCTTGATCGCCACAAACCACACCGCCACTGCCAGCAGGTTGTTGACGGAGTGTGCCAGCACCGACGGCCAGAGCGAGCCCGAACGCAGCCGCAGCCAGGCCAGCGCCGCCGCCAGCAAGGCCAGGGCAGGCAGCGCATACCCATGCCATTGCAGCCCCGGCAGATGGATCAGCGCAAACAGCAGCGCACTTGCCGATACCGCCCATGCGACCTTCATGCGCCGCAGCAGCGCCGACAGCAGCAGGCCGCGAAACAGCAGTTCCTCGACCAGCGGGCCGAGGCTGGCCACGATCATCACGAGCGACACCCGCAGCGCCGGCGAAGCCTGCATGCCGAGCTGCCGGATATCCTGCGGCACCTGATGTCCCTGCGCCAGAAGCTGGGTGAGCCAGCTGCCGACGACCGGCGCCGCCAGCCCGATGCCGATCGCCACCGCAAAGAACGCGTTGCGTACCGGCAGCGCGAAACCGAAGCCCGGCGGCTTGGGCATGGACCACAGCGTCGGCCATGAACGCCGCATCAGCCACAGGATCGGCAGGGCCGCGCCCGCCAGCGTCAGGATCGCCACCGCACTGCGCAAGTCCGGCTGCGTCAGCATGGTCTGGATTCGCTCGCCGATCAGGGCGGTGCGAACGTCAGGGAAGCCCGAGGCCAGCACGATCACCGCCGCGGCGATGAAACTGACCGTCCACTGCAGCACGAAATACAGGGCGACGAAGCCCAGCGCCATCCACACTCCCGGCGCGCGGGATGGCATGGGTCCGCTGGCCGTCGATGATCCCGACGCCGGCTTCGCTGTGGCCTGATCTGGCAGCATCGCCGAGGACCTCTCTGTGGCGCCGCGTGTCGGCCTCAGCCGATCAGCATGGCCCGACCCACGCCGAGGCAGGCCATCACCAGCAGGGCCGCCCAGGCCAGCGTGCCGAGGGTGAAACCCGGTCCACGCTTGGCAGCGTCCTTCAGGTAGGCCTGCGCGTACCAGATTCGCCCGACGATCCAGACCAGCCCCGCCATGCCGGCCCAGCCGCTGAAGCCGTAATTGGCGGCCAGCCACAGGGTGGGCAGGAACAGCACGGTGTTCTCCAGCGTGTTCATCTGCACCCTGTAGGCGCGTTCAAACGCCGGATGGCCGGTGACGGCCGGTGCCTTGATGCCGTGCAGCGCGCGCGCCCGCCCCACCACGGAGGCGGTGAACAGCAGCAGCAACAGGTTGAGCAGGGTAACCAGGGCTGGCAGATGGATCATGAGCGTTCCTCGTCGAAGATCGCCTACTGTAACCGGACAGCCACGCGACATGAACGCGCGCAGTGCACTCTCGTCGCGCCATGCGGCGATGGGCTGGCGATCGATCAGGGGCGGCGCCGATGGCCTGTCCGCGCGACAGGAACTGCTTCGCCAGGGTGTGGGTCAACCGCAACCAGCAGTGCCAGCAGCCGGGCGACGTCGAAACGGTATTCGACGCGGCCAGCACGGGGTTACCCGACGCGCTGGCGTTTCCCGGCTCGAAGGCGGCCGCCGGTATCGGGATCAGTCGAAACGGTAGATGTCCATCGCCAGCAATCCCAGGTCGATGCCGGCGTCGATTCGCAGCGCCTGTGCCGTGGCGCCAGCGGCACCGAGTGCCACGAACAGTGGCAGCAGGTGCTCGTCGGTAGGGTGAGCCCGCTCGGCGCCCGGCGACTGCCGCCGGTAGTCGAGCAGGGCTTCGGTGTCGCCGGCAACGAGCTTCTGCTCGATCCATTCGATGAATGGCCGCACATACGGTGCCTGGCGTGCATCGCTGTAGCCGGCACCCAGATCGTGCAGGTTGTGGGTGATGCTGCCGGAGCCGATCACCAGCACGCCTTCCCCGCGCAGCGATGCCAGTGCCCGACCCACGGCCAGTTGATGCGCTGGCCCCAGTCCGGGCTGGATCGAGATCGGCACCACTGGGACGTCGGCCCGCGGATACAGCAGACGCAGCGGCACCCATGCGCCGTGATCCAGCCCGCGCCGCGGGTCCAGGGTCGCCGGCAGACCGGCATCGGCCAGCAATTGGCCGATGTGGCCGGCCAGCGCTGGCGCGCCGGGCGCCGGATAGTGGAGCTGGTACAGCGCCTCGGGAAAGCCGTGGAAGTCATGGATGGTCTGCGGCGCGACGGCACTGCCGACATGCGGCGTCCTGGCCAGCCAGTGGGCGCTGGCGATCACGATGGCCGCGGGCGGCGGCAGGCTGGCGGCCAGCTCGGCCAGTCGCAGACCGACCTGAGCCGACGCTAGCGAGGTCATCGGTGAACCGTGGGAGATGTACAGCGTGGGCAGCAGGCTCATGGTGTGGCTCGACGCGGAGGTATGCCTGCCAGATGTGGGTGCGTCTGCCATTTTCACTGGTGTTGGCGGGAAACACTGCATTGCCCGATCGGAACGATCGGGCAATGCATGCCGCCGGCCTTCCGGTTACTTGCGCGGCGGTGGCTTGGAGCCGGCATGCCGGGGCTTGCCGTCACCGGGCTTGAACCCGCCGGGCTTGAATCCGCCCGGTTTCTTGAAACCACCCGGCTTGCGTGGCGGCGGCGTGCTGCCAGTGTCGGTGTCGCTGCCATCCCACTCGTGGATGCGCAGCTGCTGCTGCACCACCCAGACTTTCTTCAGATGCTCGAACACTTCCTTCGGCATGCCGTCGGGCAGGTCGATCAGGCTGTAGTGATCGCGAATGCTGAGGCGGCCGATGAACTGGCTTTCCAGTCCTGCCTCGTTGGCGATCGCGCCGACGATGTTGCCCGGCTTCACGCCGTGTTCGTGGCCGACCTCGATGCGGTAGGTGCGCTTGCCTTCCTCGGTGGCATGCGCGCGCACCGGACGATGCCCGAAGTCACGCGCTGGTGCGCCCTCGCGGCCAGATTCCTCGCGCGGCTTGTGCTCGCGCGGCGGATGGCTGGCAGCGGTTGCCTCACGCCCGCTCGGCGGACGCCGCTCGCTGCTTGCGCGCTCGCGTGGGGCCGCGCGGTCGACTCGCTCACGCGAGGCGGGTTCGTATTTTTCGCGCTTCGGCGGTGGTACGAGCAGCAGCGGCTGGTCGCCCTGCGCGATGCGTGCCAGCGCGGCGGCAATCTCGACGGCCGGCACGTTGTGTTCCTGCTCGTACTGCTCGATCAGCTGCTGGAACTGGCCGAGATCGTCCTGCGCCAGCGTGTCGCTGATGCGCTGCTTGAACTTGCCGATACGCACGTCGTTGACCACTTCCACCGACGGCAATTGCATCTGTTCGATCGGCTGGCGGGTGGCGCGCTCGATCGCGTTCAGCATGCCGCGCTCGCGCGGGCTGACGAACAGGATCGCGTCGCCACTGCGTCCGGCACGGCCGGTGCGGCCGATGCGGTGCACATAGCTCTCGGTGTCGTACGGGATGTCGTAGTTCATCACGTGGCTGATCCGGTCCACGTCCAGTCCGCGTGCGGCCACGTCGGTGGCGACCAGGATGTCCAGCTTGCCGTCCTTCAGCTGCTGGATCACCCGCTCGCGCTGCGGCTGCGCGATGTCGCCGTTGATCGCGGCGGCTGCGAGGCCACGCGCCTGCAGTTTGCCGGCCAGTTCCTCGGTGGCCAGCTTGGTGCGCGCGAAGATGATCATCGCGTCGAACGGTTCGGCCTCGAGGATGCGGGTCAGCGCGTCGAGCTTGTGCATGCCGCTGACGAACCAGTAGCGCTGGCGGATGTTCGGCGTGGTCGTGGTCGAGGCCTTGATGATGACCTCGACCGGATCCTTCAGATGGCGCTGGGCGATCTTGCGGATCACGCTCGGCATGGTCGCCGAGAACAGCGCCACCTGGCGCTGCGGCGGCGTCGCCTGCAGCACCTTCTCGACGTCGTCGATGAAGCCCATGCGCAGCATTTCATCCGCTTCGTCAAGCACCAGGTATTTCAGCTCGGACAGGTCCAGCGTGCCCTTGTCCATGTGATCGATGACGCGGCCTGGCGTGCCGACCACCACGTGCACGCCGCGCTTGAGCGCATGCAGCTGCGGACCGTAGCTCTGGCCGCCGTAGATCGGCAGCACGTGGAAGCCGGGGATGTGCGCGGCATAGCGCTGGAACGCTTCGGCGACCTGGATGGCCAGTTCGCGCGTGGGTGCCAGCACCAGCGCCTGCGGCTTGCCTGCGCGGGGGCTGATCCGCGACAGGATCGGCAGCGCGAACGCGGCGGTCTTGCCGGTGCCGGTCTGCGCCTGGCCGAGCACGTCGCGCCCCTCCAGCAGCGGCGGAATGGTGGCGGCCTGGATCGGCGACGGCGATTCATAGCCGACATCGGCCAGGACACGCAGAACGTCGGGATGCAGCGCGAGTGCGCCGAAGCCGGACGGAACCGGGGCGTTGTCGGAAACGGGGGATGGCATGGGGGAACCTCGGAACAGAAAGCGGCACCGGAACGCGGCGCGCAGGCGCGATATTCTACCAGTCCACGGCTGCTGGCGCCGCAGCCCTGGCTGAATGCGATGGGTGGAGGACACGGTTCGGGGTTCGG
>JAPHUU010000083.1 GCA_026193555.1 Rhodanobacter sp. | reverse complement strand
GCCAGCAGCGCCGTCGCCAGCAGCAGCGTCGCGAGGCGCCGCCACATCGTCAGTGCACCGAGGCGGCGGGAGCCGGCGTGCCCGTGCCGAAGTCAACGACAGGCGCGGTGGAAATCGCCTTCTCGTTGTCGACGCTGAAGTTCGGCTTGATCTTGTAGCCGAATATCTTGGCGGTGAGGTTGTTGGGAAATGTGCGGATCATCGAGTTGTAGGCTTGCACCGCCTGCACGTAGCGGTTGCGCGCTACGGTGACCCGGTTCTCGGTACCTTCCAGTTGCGCTTGCAGGTTCTGGAACAGGCCGTCGGCTTTCAGTTGCGGATAGTTCTCGCTGACCGCCATCAGCCGCGACAGGGCATTGCCCAACTCGCCCTGCGCCGCCTGAAACTGCTGCAGCTTCTTTGCATCGTTGAGCGTGTTTGCATCGACCTGCAGGCTACCGACCTTGGCCCGGGCGTTGGTGACCTCGACGAAGACCTTTTCCTCGTGCTGGGCGTAGCCCTTGACCGTGTTGACCAGATTCGGCACCAGATCGGCGCGGCGCTGATACTGGTTGAGCACTTCGGACCACGCCGCCTTGACCGCCTCATCCTGCCGTTGCATGGCGTTGTAGCCACAACCGCTGAGGCCGACGACCAGCAGCAACAGCACCAGCATGCGCAGGATCTTCATGGCATCACTCCGGCTCGATGGATGCCCCATTGCAGCACCCATGCAACGACAGCGCAATCCTGCTCCGGCTCACAGCCAGCGCGGCAGCAGGATCAGCCCCCAGCTCAGCACCACCAGCACCAGCAGCACGAACACGGCGGCCGAACCCATGTCCTTGGCACGGCCAGCCAGCTCATCGAACTCGGGGCTGACCTTGTCCACGACTGCCTCGATCGCCGAATTCAGCAGCTCGGCCGACAGCACCAGCAGCGGCGGACATACCAGCGCCAGCTTCTCCAGCGCGCCATTACCCAGCCACAGGCCCAGCGGAATCAGCACGATCGCCAGACAGGCCTCCAGCCGGAACGAGGCCTCGTGCCGCCAGCCCGCCCGGAAACCCTTCAACGACCACTGCAACGCGTTCCATAGTTGCTTCGGGCCGCGGAACCCTTCGGCTGCCATCGCCAGTCGCCCGCTCAGGCCGCCGCGCGCAGCGGCGCCCCGGCGGTCTCGGCAAACTGCACCGCGATCCAGGCTGCGGTTCGGAGAGCGGCGTGAGCATGCCGCGGCAGCAACATCGTGATGGTCGGCATGGGGGGATCAAACTCCGTTGAACGAAGCGGAAACAGGCGCGCATGATGCCACAAGCCTCCGGCTGACCATGCGCTGACGCCAACTCCCATGGCGCGCAAACGAACCAGCAGCATTTGCAATGCTCCTGCCATGCCGCAGTGCAGCGATACGTTCGGGACGAATCGGTTACGCTTGATCGGTTGCGATCCGTTCAGGGTCGCACTGCGCGGGTGGCGTCACGACGCCACCCTGGTTTGAACATCGCACGGAAAAGATATGGCAACCCAGAGTCCGCCCGTCTCCCAGACCCGCTCATTCAGTACCGTCTTCCTGATCGAAATGTGGGAGCGCTTCGGCTACTACGGTATGCAGGCGCTCATCATCTACTACATGGTGCAGCGGCTGGGGTTCCCCGACAACAAGGCCAACCTGGTCTGGAGTGCGGCGGCAGCCCTGATCTACGTGGCTCCGGCGATAGGTGGCTGGGTCGGCGACAAGGTGCTTGGCACCCGGCGCACCATGTTGCTCGGTGCCACCATCCTGTCCCTCGGCTACGCCCTGATGGCCGTGCCGGGCCAGAGCGTGTGGTTCCTGTATTGCTCGCTCGGCGTGATCGTGGTCGGCAATGGCCTGTTCAAGCCCAATGCCGGCAACCTGGTGCGCAAGATCTACGACGGCGACGACTCCAAGATCGACAGCGCCTTCACGATCTATTACATGGCGGTGAACATCGGCTCGACCATCTCGATGCTGCTGACCCCATGGATCAAGGACTACGTCAATCTGAAGTACGGCCATGAACTGGGCTGGCATGCCGCATTCGCCGTATGCGCGTTCGGCCTGCTGGTGGGCCTGGCCAACTACCTGGTGATGCGCCATACCCTGAGCCATGTCGGCTCGGCGCCCGACGAGCAGCCCGTGCACTCCGGCAAGCTGACCGCGGTACTGGGTGTCGGTGTGCTGGCCGTATTCGCCGCAGCCTACGTGCTCAACCATGAGTCCGTTGCACGAGTGTTCGTGTATCTGGCCGGCGCCGTGGTGCTGGG
>JAPHUU010000404.1 GCA_026193555.1 Rhodanobacter sp. | reverse complement strand
CTCGATGTCGCCTTCCGACAGGCTCAGCCGTGAGCAGAACGCGCGCGCGTCCTGCTCACCCAGTACCGAGTGGTCACCGCCGCGGCCCTTGGCAATGTCATGGAAAAGCGCCGCCAGCAGCAGCAGTTCAGGCTTGGCCAGGGTCGACCATATCTCGCAACCCAGCGCGAATTCGGGTCGTGCCGACGGATCGGCGAACCGCGCCAGTGTGCGCAGCACGCGCACAGTATGTTCGTCGACGGTGTAGGCATGAAACAGGTCGTATTGCATGCGCCCGAAGACCTTGCCGAATGCGGGCAGGATCGCTGCCAACAGGCCATGCCGGTTCATCCGCCACAATGCCTCTACCGCCGGCGCACCGCGACGCAGCAGCCGCAGGAACGCGGCCAGCACATCTCGATCGTCGGCCAGCGCAGCGCCATGTGCATCGGTCGCCTGGTGAATGCGGCGCATGGTCTCGGCGCTGAAGCCGATCAATTCGGGATGATCCAGCCGAGCCAGGAAAATCTCGATCAGCGCAGCGGGACGACGTTCGAAAAGATGCGGATCGCGCGCCGCGATGCGCCGGCCGTGCTGCACGAAATTCTCGCCGATGGGCACCATCTTGCTGTCCGGCTCGAGCATTTCCTCGAAGCGCTCGACGATCTGCACGCCCAACCGTTCGACCTGGCTGGCCGCGCGGTAGTAGCCCTGCATGAACTGTTCGACGCCCAGGTTCTTTTCGTGCTCGTCCTCGAAGCCCATGCGGGCAGCCAGCCCACGCTGGTAATCGAACAGCAGCCGCTCCTCCGGCCGCCCGGCCTCCAGGTGCAGGGCGAACCGATAACGACGCAGCGTCGCCTCGGCTTGCTCCAGCGTCTCGAGCTCGGCCGGATCGAGCAGCCCCTCGGTGACCATGGCCTCGAAGTCACCCGCGTGGGCCAGGCGATGGCCGAGCCAGCGCAGCGCGTCGAGGGTGCGCAGGCCACCGGGGCCGTCCTTGATATTGGGCTCGAGGTTGTAGGCGGTGTCGTCGAACCGCGCGTGCCGAGCATCGCGCTCGGCGAGGCGGGCCATCAGGTACTTGCGGGGCGGCCACAGCTCCGGGTCGTCGACGATGCCGCGCAGCACCGCTTCCAGCGCCGGATCGCCGGCCAGCCGGCGCGCATCGAGCATGCTGGTGAACACGCTGGCGTCCTCGGCCGCCAGCGTGCGGCACTGCACCGGCTCGCGCACCGCATGCCCGACCTTCATGCCGATGTCCCAGAACGTGGCAAAGCACTGCTCCAGCGCGCGGCGAAGCGCGGGGTCATCACGCGTGGTCAGCACCAGCAGGTCGACATCGGAACACGGAAACAGCAGGCCGCGGCCAAAGCCGCCTACCGCGAACAACGCGGTGTCGGAAACCTCGCCCAGACAGGCATTCCACACATGCACCACGACGCGTGCCACCGACTCGCCGCGCCGCAGCGCCAGCGCGCTGGCATCGACGCCATCGCGGAACGCCATGGCGATAGCGCGATCCATGTCACCCAGCAACTGGCGCAGTGCCTTGCGCGCATCGGTCGAAACGCCCGAGCGGGGAACCGCGACCGGCAGCCGTGGCAAGGGAGGGAGGGAAAGGGTAGGGATGGCCATACCAGCAGACTCCGGCCCCATGGGCGAATTGTCAAAGGCCTTGTCGGCATGACACCCTGCGGCGGATGCAAAGGCACCGACTACCGTGCCGACAGCCAGCGCCTCCCTCCCTCCGTGGCACCTCTTCCCGACGCATGAATTTCGATATCCATCTCCGTTTTACGCCCTCGCCCGCCTTCGTCGGCATCCTCGCCGAGATGAATGAGCAGTTCCCGAACTGGACGGACGGCTCGTACGACTGGGCCAACCAGACGGTGGATTTCCTCGCCGCGCCCACGCCGCTGCCGAAGTTCGACGAGACGATGTTCCAGACGCCGCTGAGCCAGCGTGCACTCAACGACACCCTGCAGATCGCCATCGCGCTGCTCTCGGGCAACTACCCGCTGGTGCGCGACTACCTCAAGGACACGCGCTTCGCCTTCGTCATCGGCTATCCGCGCAGCGGCGGCAGCTACCTGACCAAGGAGCTGCTGCGCACGCTGGGGCTGGATCACACGCGGGTGTCCGAGGCGCTGGCGCACGACGGTTTCCCCGACCTGCGCGAGACCTGGTACGACTGGGCCGGCAACCAGCCGTACTACCACTTGCAGGAGGCGATGTTCCAGGTCGCCGAGTTCCTCGTGCTCGCCAGGCTGTACTACCAGCGCAACACCGAGCGCCGCCAGGGCGGCTTCTGGCTGGCGCCGAAGAAAATGCACAAGATCCTGGCCTGGGCCGGCAGCTTCAAGATGCTGCTGGGCCAGGGCCGCGCCGATTACCTGGCCACGGTGCGCCACCCGGTGCCGGCGTGCATCTCCATCTACGAGAAGTGCGGCGGCCTGCCCACGAATGGCCTATTCCCGGTGGCCGCGCCGCGCAGCGCGATCGAGCGCTGGATCATCAACGACCTCATGCACCTCGGCTTCGGCGCGCAAGAGGTGGCGACGATGAGCTACTTCGAGGCGGTGTTGGCAGGCTGGACACAGTTCCACCTCAACATGGCCACCTCGGGCCTTTTCCTGGGTAACCGCGACGAAGTGCGCATCGTGCCCTACGGCAAGGAATCGCTGGAACAGGTGGTGCGCGACTACCGCACGAACTACGGCGACGCCGGTGCCGCGCCGGAGCCGGTGCACACCCACGACAAGTCTCGACACCATGCGGAGTGGCTGGCGCGTGGCGACGAAGCGGTGCAGACAGTGACCACAGCCTGGAGCGCGCTGGGGCTGCATTTCCCCGAACTCAGCCGCGCCTGAAAGACAGCAAGCGCCAGGACGAACTGACGTGCAGGCGTTGTGACGTCCATCGCATCCGCTTATCCTCATCGACTGGAAAGGGGATCCTGCTGACGATCAAGTTGACCACGATGACTGACACCCATGCCTCGCGCAGGACACTTGCGCCTGTGCTTTTTGCCTTGAGTTTTGCTCCGTTCGCCCACGCGCAGACCGCGCCGCCTCCGGGCACCGTGCTCAAGCAGACCGCGCCGCCGCCAGCGCTTCCCACCGCGCCGACCAACGTGCTGAGCCTGCCCGCGCCAGAGCAGCAGCAGGGCCAGTCGAGCACGCCGATTCCGGTCGCCCGCATCGACATCGAAGGCAACGCGCTGCTGCCCGCCTCCGCGCTCGCACCGATGGTGCAGAGCCTGCAGGGCCGCACCGTCACCCTGGGCGATCTGCAACAGGCCGCGCAGCGCATCGCCGCGCTCTACCGCGCGCAGGGCTACCCGCTGGCCAACGCCTTCATCCCCGCGCAGACCATCAAGGACGGCGTGGTGCGCATCCAGGTGGTCGAGCCCACCTACGACCGCATCGCCGTGCAGGGTTCGCGTCTCGCGCCCGCGCAGGCCAAGCGCACGCTGGGCGTCAGCGCGGGCCAGCCGATCGCGCAGGCTCCGCTGGACCGTGGCCTGCTGCTGCTCAACCGCACCCCCGGCGTGCGCGTGGCCGGCACCCTGATCCCCGGCGCGCAGCCGGGCACCAGCACCTTGAAGGTCGATCTCAGCGACGGCCCGCTGGTGCACACCCGCCTGCACGCGGACAACTACGGCAGCGAGTACACCGGCCGCACCCGTGGCGGCGTCGATGTCAGCATCGACAACCCGTTCGGCCACGGCGCGCAGGCGGCGGTGACCACCCTCACCAGCGCCGGCGGCCTGCTGCACGCGGGCGGCTTCAGCCTCACCTCGCCGGACCTGCACAACGGCCTGCGCGCGGGCGCCTACGGCTCGCGCACGCTGTATCGCCTGGGCGGCGCGTTCGCCGCGCTGGAGCAGAGCGGCCGCGTCAACCAGATCGGTCTGGATGCCAGCTACCCGCTGGTGCTGGAGCCGGGCCGCCTGCTGAGCGTGCGCGTGGATGCGCTGCGCAACGGCTTCGTCCAGCGCAGCGTCACCGTCGGCACCACCAGCCGCTCGCATGTGCGCGAGGCGCGCATCAGCGTGGACGGCGCCTTGGCCGACACGCACGGCGTCACCTCCGGCGGCCTCAGCGTCAGCCACGGCACGCTGAGCATGGACAGCCCGGATGCGCTGGTCTCTGACACCGCCGGCGCCAACGCCCGTGGCGGCTTCTGGCTGGCAAGCTTGCAGGTGCAGCGCGATCAGCCGCTGCCGCGCGAATGGCAGTTGCAGTTGAACCTCAGCGCGCAGATGGCCTCGCACTCGCTGGACGGCAGCGAGAAGTTCTATCTGGGCGGCTCCTACGGCGTGATGAGCGCCCCCATTGATGCGGATGGCGGCGAAGCCGGCGCGCTGCTCGGCGCCAACCTCAGCCACGCGATCGCCCGCCCCTTCGGCGGCGAACTGCGCGGCGCGCTGCTGCTGCAGGACGGCAAGGTGTGGCAGCGCCCCACCGCCACCAGCGGCGCCATCAGCTCGGATCTGGCCGGCGCTGGCCTGGGCATGGACTACCAGTGGAAGCAGACGCTGAGCGTGCATCTGGCTTATGTGCACGGCGTCGGCAGCAACCGCACCAGTTCCGGTGCGCGCGTCGGCGGTCAATGGTGGATCGGCTTCAACGCGGACCTCTGAGCACAACGCATGACCCACTTCAGGCAGGGGGCCTGACGCATGAATCACATCTACCGTCTGATCTGGAATCACGCTCTCGGCGCGATGGTGCCGGTGGCCGAGATCGTCCGCGCCAAAGGCGGTAGCGGTGCTTCGCAGCGCAGCCCTGCCCGGCATCGGCTGGCGCCGCTGAGCGGCGCGCTGCTGCTGGCACTGGGGCTGCTGCCCGGCGCAGCGCTGGCGGCGATCTCCACCAGCACGGTACAAGGCGGCAGCACGCTGACGCAGAGCGTGACGCAGGCTGTCGTCGCCCCGCCGACGCTGCCGCTGCCCACGGGCGGACAGGTGGTCAGCGGTCAGGCTTCGATCAGCCAGAGCGGCAGCACGCTGACGGTGAATCAGGGGAGCCAGAACACGATCCTGAACTGGCAGTCCTTCAGCATCGGTGCGGACCAGACGGTCACCTTCAACCAGCCCAACAGCTCCAGTGTCGCGCTGAACCGGGTGCTGGGTTCCGATCCGAGTGCGATCTACGGCCACCTCAATGCCAACGGCCAGGTGTTCCTGGTCAATCCCAACGGCATCTACTTCGCACCCGGTGCGCAGGTGGATGTGGGCGGCATCATTGCCTCCACGCTCGACATCACCGACCAGAATTTCCTCAGCGGCACCTACCACTTCGCCGGCAGCAGCACGGCGGGGGTGCGCAATGACGGTTCGATCCATGCCACCACCGGCGGCTATGTCGCCTTCCTCGGCGCCGATGTCAGCAACAACGGCAACATCGCCACGCCCGAAGGCACCACGGCGCTGGGCGCGGGCGGCAGCGTCAACCTGACGCTGGCGGGCAACTCGCTGCTGAGATTCAAGGTCAGCAGCAGCACCCTGAATGCGCTGGCGCAGAACGGCGGACTCATCCGGGCCGACGGCGGCACGGTGATCCTGTCGGCGCAGGCCAGGGATGCGCTGCTGCAGACGGTGGTGAACAACAGCGGGCAGATTCACGCGCAGACGGCGCAGAACCACAACGGCACCATCGAGCTGCTGGGCGGGGACAGCGGCACCGTGCAAGTGGCTGGCACGCTGGATGCCTCCGCACCGGACGGCGGCGACGGCGGCTTCATCGACACCTCCGGCACGCACGTGAAGGTGGCCGACGGCAGCACCCTCTCCACGAAATCGGCCAGCGGCGCCAACGGCACCTGGCTGATCGACCCGCAGGACTTCACCATCGCCGCCAGTGGAGGCGACATCAGCGGCGCCACCCTGTCCACGCAACTGGGCAGCGGCAACATCACGATCCAGTCCACCACCGGTGGCTCCGCCGGCAACGGCGACATCTTCGTCGAGGACACGGTGAGCTGGAGCGCCAACACGCTCACGCTGAACGCCTACCGCAACATCGTCATCGACGCGGCGATGAATGGTTCCGGCACCGCCGGGCTGGCCTTGCAGTACGGCCAGGGCTCGACCAACGGCGTCATCGCTGGCGTGGTCTCCGACTACACCGTCAACGCGCCGGTCAATCTCGCCAGCACCGGCAGCTTCAGCACACAGCTCGGCAACAGTGGCAGCACGATCAACTACACGATCATCACCAGCCTGGGCAACGCAGGCGATGCCAGCAGCGCCCCCAGCACGATGACGCTGCAAGGCGTGACGGCCAGCAGCCTCAGCGGCAACTACGTGCTGGGCGCCAACATCGATGCCTCGGTCACGGCCACCTGGAACCCCGATGGCCTTGGCGGCTACTACGGCTTCGACCCCATCGGCGATGGTAGTGGCGGCGCCACCTTCACCGGCAGGTTCGACGGTCTGGGTCACACCGTCAGCAACCTGAACACCCGTGCCCATCTGGCGTTCGCGGCGAGCCTGTTCGGCTACACGAGCAACAGCACGATCCGCAACATCGGCATGGTGGGCGGCGGCATCACCGGCATCCGCTATGCGGGCGGACTGGTCGGCTACGCCATCAGCGGAACCATCAACAACGCCTACGCCACCGGCAGCGTCAAGACAACGTCCACCAACGATTCGGTCGGTGGTCTGGTCGGCGT
>JAPHUU010000391.1 GCA_026193555.1 Rhodanobacter sp. | reverse complement strand
GTATCAGCAAGGCGTTTGTCTCCGGCAAGCTTTACACCCAAGTGCTGGACAACCTTACCGTCGATATCGAGGCGGGCGAGCTGACCTTGATCTCCGGCCCTTCCGGCTGCGGCAAGAGTACCCTGCTGGCGATCCTCAGCGGCTTGCAGAAGGTCGACAGTGGCCGTGTGCAGGCGCTGGGCAGCGAGCTCGGCCAACTCGACTTGCGCGCGCTGGAGCGCTTCCGCCTGCAACACACCGGCTTTGTCTTCCAGGGCTTCAACCTGTTCCCCGCACTGAGCGCATTCGAACAGGTCGAACTGCCGTTGAATCACATGGGAATGTCGCGGGACGAAGCCCGCGCGCGGGCCTTTCGATCACTGGAAGAAGTCGGCATGGCACCGCGCATGAAGCTGCGGCCCTCGGAACTGTCCGGCGGCGAGAAGCAGCGCGTGGCGATCGCCCGCGCACTGGCAAAAGATCCGCAGTTGCTGTTCGCCGATGAGCCAACCAGCGCGCTTGACGCCGCCAACGGCCAGATGATCATCGACATCCTGCACCGCATCGCACACACCCACGGCACCACTGTGCTGTGCGTCAGCCATGACCCCCGTCTGGTCGTCCACGCCGATCGCGTGCTGGCGATGGAAGATGGCCGTATTCTCAGCGACCGGCGCACCCAGCCGCCGGCCATCGACAGCAAGGAACCCTCGCCATGAAGCTGCCCGCATTGCGCCCACCGCGGCGACCACGAGCCGCGATGCTTGTCCGGCTTGGCTGCCTCGTCGTCGCGACGCCATGGCTGCTGGCCGCCTGTTCCCGACATCCCGATGAGCCGACCAATTCCACCTCCACTCCGGTCAGCGCCTATGCCGCCGTGGCCCGCGGCCGGATCGACATCGAGGGCGGCCTGCTGGCGCTATCGATGCCACGCGAAGGCACCCTGGCGAGGGTCGCGGTGCATGAGGGAGATCAGGTCAAAAAGGGCCAGCTGCTGGCCCAACTGGACACCGAACCGGCGAGGCTGGCGGTGGACGCCGCACAGGCCCAGCGGGAACAGGCGCAGGCACAGTTGAAGCTGCTTGACGTCAAGCAGGGGGCGGCGAAGCAACGTGCCCGGCGTCTGGTCGCCGCCGCCGCCGCTGGCGCCGGTGACGGCCAGAGTGCCGACGATGCTCGCGAGGCCATCGCGCAGATCGACGCCGAGCAGGCGGCGGCGCGCGCGGCGCTCAGCATGGCCGGCCAGAAACTGACTGAAGCGCGCTATGAACTGAAGCAGCGCAGCCTGTTTGCGCCGTTCGATGCCGATGTGGTGCATGTAGCAGCGCAGCCCGGGGCCAGTGTCTCGCCGTCGTACGGGGCGTTGTTCACCTTGCTGCCGCAAAGGCCGCGGATCGTCCGCGCCGAGCTGAACGAGAGTTTCGTCGGCAGGATCCGGCCCGGCATGCACGCCGACGTGGTCGCCGACAGTGACAGCAACAGTGCGCACTGGGGCGCACACGTGTTGCGGATCGGCCGCGTGTACGGGCCGGCCACGCTGGAAAACGACCCGCAGATCCGCGCCAACTCGCGCACCGTGGAATGCGTGCTGGCCTTCGACCAGCCGCAGAATCTGCGCATCGGTCAGCGCGTGATGGTGCGTTTCTCGGCGGCGGACGCGCCGACCGGCGGCGCCCCGAAAGGCTGAAGAAACCGCCATCTGCGAGCCTGAGTGGCATCAGGAGCCGTGATCGGATCATCGACCGCGGCTCACCATACAGGGCAACCGCGTGATCAAGCAGACCGATTTCCATTTCGAGGGTGGCCGCAGCGGCGTGCTGCTGATCCATGGCCTCACCGGCACACCGATGGAGATGCGCCTGCTCGGCAAGGGCCTCAACCGCGCCGGCTTCACCGTGCACGGCATGCAGCTGGCCGGCCACTGCGGCGACGTCGAGGATCTGCTCGCCACCGGCTGGCGCGACTGGTACGCCAGTGTCGAGCAGGCCGCCGACGAGATGCTCGGCAAGGTCGATCACCTGTTCGTCGGCGGCCTGTCGATGGGCGCGCTGCTGGCGCTGAAACTGGCGGCCGACCGGCCCGCGCAGATCGCCGGCGTCGGTGTGTATGGCGCCACGTTCCGCTATGACGGATGGAGCATTCCGCGCATGGCGCGGCTGTCGTTCATGCTGCCGCTGCTGAAGAAGCTCGGCATCGGCCGCAACCGCAATTTCATGGAGCAGCCGCCCTACGGCATCCGCGACGAGCGGCTGCGGGCGCAGATCAGCAGTGCCATGCTCAGTGGCGACAGTGCCGCCGCCGGCCTGCCCGGCAACCCGTGGTATTCGCTGGCCGAGATGTACGGCCTGGCTGCCGAAGTGCGCCGCCAGCTGTCGCAGGTCACGGCGCCGTGTCTGGTCGCGCACGCCAGCGAGGATGACGTCGCCAGCCTGAAGAACGCCGAGCTGGTGATGCGCGAAGTCAGCGCGCCGGCCGAACTGCTGCTGCTGCGTGACAGCTACCACATGATCACGATCGACAAGGAGCGGCGCACCCTGATCGAACGCTCGGCCGCCTTCTTCGACCGCATCGCCGCCAGCGACACGCTGCAGCGCGCCGCTGCCTGATGAGCCCGGCCGCCGGCTCCATCTCGACCCTGGTCGCCAGCCTGTGGTTGCTCAATGTGGTGCTGGACACCGGCGGACAGCTGGCGTTCAAGGCTGCCGCCGGCGACCCGCATGCCGGCGACGGGCTGGCGCGCTGGAAGCACATGGCCGCCCGACCGTGGCTGTGGTTCGGTGTCGCCAGCTATGTCATCGAGTTCCTGGTGTGGATCGCATTCCTGTCGCTGGTGCCGCTGTCCGAAGGCGTGCTGCTGGGGTCGATCAACATCGTGGCGATCATGATCGCCGGGCGCTTCCTGTTCGGCGAGAAGCTGACCCGCATGCGGGTGCTCGGCATCCTGCTGGTGACGCTCGGCGTGGTGATCGTGGGAGTCGCCGGATGAAGCGCTTCTATCTGTTCGGTTTCCTGCTGCTGATGGGTTTCGACACCCTGGCGCAGGTCAGCTTCAAGTACGCCGGCAGCCAGGCGTTGCCGGTGGCCGCCAGCGTGGCGTGGGTGCTACGCGTGTTCGGCCAGCCGTGGGTGTACGGCGCGGTGATCGGCTACATCGGCGCTTTCTTCACCTGGATGACCCTGCTCAAGCATGCACCGATCGGTCCCGCCTTCGCCGCCTCGCATCTGGAAGTGGTGTCGGTGATGCTGCTGTCGATCTGGCTGTTCGACGAACATCTGACCGTGGCCCGCGTGCTGGGCGCGATCGCGATCGTGGCCGGCATCGTCTGCCTGGGCCTGGCCGAGAGCCACGAGCACCCCGCCGCCGCCACAGCACCCGACGCGGCGCGAGCCTGAGCGCTCGCGGTACGCTGCGCGCATGCTGCCTCCACGCCGCCACGAACTGCCGCCCACCGCCGGCCTGCCGCTGAGCTGGTCCGATCTGCGCCCCGGTGCCCCGACCCTCGCCGCCGACATCGCCGCGCAACTGCGTGTACCGGCGCTGCAGCTGGAATGCTCCGGCACCGCGGCGCTGCTGATCAGCCTGCTCACCCTGCGCGACTTGCAACCGCAGCGCCGGCGAGTGGTGGTGCCCGCCTTCACCTGCCCGCTGGTGGCGATCGCCGTGCAACAGGCAGGGCTGGAACTGCAGCTGTGCGACCTGCGCCCCGGCCACTACGACATGGACCCGGCCGCGCTGCGAGCCGCCTGCGACGAACGCACGCTGGCGATCATGCCCACTCACCTGGCCGGACGCGTCGCCGACGTCGGCAATGCGGTGGCGGTCGCCCGCGAGGTTGGCGCCCACGTGATCGAGGACGCCGCGCAGGCACTGGGCGCACGCCAGCACGGTGTCAGCGTGGGCCTGCTGGGCGACATCGGCTTCTTCAGCCTGGCCGCCGGCAAGGGCTTGTCGATCTACGAAGGTGGGCTGCTGCTGGCGCGTGACCCGGCGCTGCGCGAACAGCTGCTCCAAACCGCCAGACGCACAGTGCCGCGCCGGATCGGCTGGGAGCTTCGCCGCAGCATCGAGTTGCTCGGCTACGCCGCGCTGTATCGCCCGCACGGCCTGCGCCTCGCCTACGGCAACCCATTGCGCCATGCGCTGCGCCGCGGCGATCCGGTCGCGGCCGTGGGCGACGACTTTCCACTGCAGATACCGCTGCACCGGGTTGGTCGCTGGCGTCAGGCCGTCGGCGCGCACGCCGCGATCCGCCTGCCCGCATTCCAGCAGCAGCTGACCGCACAGGCACAACGACGCCTGCCGCGGCTGTGCGCGATCGTCGGCATTGAGGTGATGGACGATCCGCCGGGCGCCGAGGGCACCTGGCCATACTTCCTGCTGCTGCTGCCCGACCAGCCCCGCCGCGACGCGGCGCTCGACCGGTTGTGGTCGGCGGGGCTGGGTGTGAGTCGCCTGTTCATCCACGCCTTGCCCGACTACGACTACCTGACCGGCATCGTGCCGCCGCAGAGTGTGCCGCACGCACGCGACTTCGCGGCGCGGTCGTTGACGGTCAGCAACAGCCTCTGGGTAACCGACGAGGATTTCGAGACGGTTTGCGGTGTGCTGGAGGCGGTACTGGACTGAAGCCGCGATTGCGATCAGCTGGCGAATTCAATGCTGAAGTGGAGCACCATCTCATTCCGCCCTCGCCCCGATTGCCTCCAGCAGCTGCAGATTCAATGCATGCTGCTGCGCCTGCCATTCGGCCAGCATCGCCGGATCGATTTCGGGCTGTTCGTCCATCGCCGACAGCCGGCGCTTCCACCAGCTCTGATAGCGGTAATGCGACACCTCGCCGTTGATGTCGCTGCCGATCAGGCCGTGGCGCAGGCCGTCGATCAATGCCAGTGCATGGCTCGTCAACAGCCGCCCTTGATCCCAGTTGGTATGCGCCACTTCGGGTGCGAACACGTCCTTGTCGATCGACAGGTAGCTCGGCGCGGTAATCGTGCACTGTGACTCGACGAAGGCTTCGACCATCGCCTCGGGGCTGTCGAAGCCGCGGAACGCGCGCGCCAAGCCGAGCCGGCGTGCCCAGCCGGTGTCCACGCCGATGCTCCAGTAGGTCAGCTTCCGGCGTAGCAACGGGGTGAGGTAATTCTCCCATGCGTGGCCGCCGCCGATATCGGCCGAGGTGATGCCGAGCACATGCACCTGGCTCACCTGCGGCAGCATCGCCACCTTGCGCACCCATGAGCCGCAGTGCACGCCGAACGGAAAACGCATGTTGTCCGGATGGTTGTCCAGCACCACGACTTGAAAAGGTCTGTGTGATGGCAGGCGCGCGATCAGCGGCCAGCTGAGGTGATGGAAGTCGCCGCTGCCCATGAATACCGTGCCGTATTCCGACGGCAGCAGCTCATCCAGCAGGCCCCGGAAACGCCGAATGGTCGCCAGCGAGCAGCCGAAGCGCAGCGACTCCTGCCAGTGCTCCAGCGGCAGCACCAGTCGACCGGGCAACGGCCCGACCGAACGATCGATATCGAGCACGATGGAGCGATGCGCCAGATCATTCATCGGTACTTTCCGTGGTGGTCTGCCAGTGGCGATCGCTTTCAAAATGACTTGCCAGGCGATGCAGCAGCGCGCGCAGCAGCGGGTTGCGGACAAATACCGCATGCCTCGTGAAAGTCATGCGTGCACCGAGGAAAGCTTTCACCTCCGGGTCGGTCCAGCCGGCCACGTAGTGGGTCAGTCCCTGCTGCCGGGCGTACTCGAGGTTGTGCATCCAGCTGACGAAATACAGGTTCTGCTCGCGCGCCTGCGGGTAGGCAAAGCCCACATATTTGTCGATCAGCTTGCCGCCGTGTTCGTAGCAGAGGTTCCAGCCGATCACCTGCCCGGCGTGGCGATACACGAACACCACGCCACCGCTGTCGGCGTCCTGCAGCACCACGCGGAAGAATGCTGCGGTGAGGCGATCGAAATGGATCTCGCTCTGTTCGTACACGTTGTCGAACAGCGCATGGAATTCGGCCAGCGTGGCTTCGTCGCGAAAACGTGCATCACCGGTATGCACCACCTCGACCTCGAGGTTCGCGCGCGAGCGCAGCTTGCGCCTGATGTTCTTGCGCCGACCCGATGACAGCCGCGACAGATATGCGTCGTTGGACTCGAAATCGATCGGCAGCCACGCCAGCGCCTGCCCTTCCAGCAGCACGTAGCCTTCGGCTTCGCAGGCTGCGGCAAATTCACGGGCATAGGCGTTTTCGGTATCGCTCAGCAACGGCGAATCCTGCGCGATGTCCTTGACGATCAGAAGCTTGCATTCCCCTGCGTACGCCGACTTTAGTCCGCGCGCCAACTCGGCTGGTGCCACCTCCGACGGCAGCGGCGCGTACTCGGACACGGTGGTGCCGGCGAAACGCGTGCGCCATCTGAGCAGGCGGCCCCAGCGGCGAAACAGCGGCAGTCCGCTGACCCGACGACGCAACGCATCATCCGCGGTGGTCAGCAGATCGAACGGCGCCAGGAAGCTCGGCATGCCCTGCGGTGACCGCTCCACGGTGAAGCCCAGCGGGGGCTGGGCCATGAAGGCCCCGAGCAGGGCATCGGGTTCCAATTGCGAAATGAAAGGCATAAGTAAGCCAGTTTGCCTAGACTGTGCAACAGATGACATTGTCGCGTGCTGCCAAGGACCTCGCCATGACCGATACGACCCAGCAACAGGTTTTCGAAATCATTGCCAAGCAGGCAAAGATCGATGTGGCCACGATCAAGCCCGAATCCACCCTGAAGGACCTCGGCATCGCGTCGCTGGAGGCGATCGAGGTGATCTTCGATATCGAGGAACATTTCGACATCACCTTCCCCGACCAGGATGGCGCCAACTTCGACAGTGACACAGCGCAGAGCCTGGTCGATGCGGTAAGGCAGGGGCTCGATGCCAAGGCCGCTGCAGGCGAAGGAAGCAAGTAATGTCCAGCGTGTCGTTGCGCCGGGTGGTGATCACCGGCATGGGAGCGATCAGCCCGTTGGGCGTCGGCGCCGAGGCGCTGTGGCAAGGGCTGTGCGAAGCACGCAGCGGTATCGGCCCCCTGCGCCATCCGGATGCCGAGCGCCTGAAGGTGAAAATCGCCGCGCAGGTACCGGCGAGCTTCGATCCTGCAACGGGCATCAATGAGCGCACCTTGCCGATGCTCGACCGCACCTCGGAATTCGCACTGCACGCGGCACGCGAGGCGATTGCCCAGTCGGGCCTGGATTTCAGTCAGGGCGAGCTCGGCCTGCGTACGGCCGTGGTGGTCGGTACCGGCGTCGGCGGCGAGACCACCCAGGATGAACAGAGCCGGCGGCTTTACGCCGACAATGCCAACCGCGTGCATCCGTTGAGCATCGTTCGGCTGATGACGAATGCCTCGGCCAGCCAGATCAGCATCGCCTGGGGCCTGCGTGGCCCGACATTTGCCGTGGCCAGCGCCTGCGCCTCGGCCAACCACGCGATCATCCAGGCTGCGCAGATGATCCGCTACGGCATGGCCGATGCCGCCATCGCCGGTGGTACCGAAGCCTGTATTACCTATGGCGCCATGCGCGCATGGGAAGCGATGCGCGTGCTGGCCGAGGACACCTGCCGACCGTTCAGCGCGAATCGGCGCGGCCTGGTGCTGGGTGAAGGCGCCGGCATCTTCGTACTGGAATCGCTGGAACACGCTCAGGCGCGCGGCGCGGTAATCCTCGCCGAACTGGCCGGTACCGGCATGACCGCCGATGCCACCGACATCGTGATGCCCAGCGCGGTCGGCGCGGCCGCCGCGATGAGCCAGGCGCTGGCCGAAGCCGGGCTGGCACCGCAGGATGTCGACTACATCAACGCCCACGGCACCGGTACCCAGGCCAACGATACCAGCGAGACACGGGCGATCCGGCTGTCCTTCGGTGCCCATGCGGATCGTCTCGCGGTGTCCTCGACCAAGTCGATGCACGGTCACGCACTGGGCGCCTCGGGAGCACTGGAGCTG
>JAPHUU010000102.1 GCA_026193555.1 Rhodanobacter sp. | reverse complement strand
TCGCTATCAACCGAGCCGTCCAGGCCGGGTCCGAGCCCGCTTCGTTCGGCCTTGCGTCTCGGACTGAACAGGTCCAGCCCGACATCAAGGCGATTGCCGGCCATTACCATGGTGGCTGGATTGTTGGCGCCGCCAAAACCGTCGGTGGTCATCGCCATGGCGGTGCCGCCGCGGCCTTTGGCCTTCATGCCGTAGCCATGTGAGAAATAGCCGTCAGTCGCGGATGCTGTTCCGCAGCAAAGCAAGAGTGCGCTGGAAGTCATCAGGAATCGCTGTCGCATGAGTCTGTACCCCATTGGATTTGCAGTGTCGGTTGCCAGGGCCTGTCAGCCACTTCCATGGATCGCATTCGCATACCCCCACCGGTATCGGTATGTGAATAAAGACTAGCACGATAAAAATGCTTTGCGCGATTTGTATCGGTCCTCAATTGACGATTAATTTAGGTGTTTCTAAATAATGCAAGGCAACATAAACATATAATGCGGCGCATCATGCCAAGGCCGTGATCAAAAGGGCCTTTTTGATTCCCAATAACCTTGTGGGGTGGTGCTTGGCAGGTCATCACGTGGTAATCTTGAAATAGTCACCAAACCATCACCTGACGCCACCTTGGACAGCCGCTCGATACATGAGTGAAAGTGTGCAACGCAACATAGCGAGCCAATGACCGATGAGTTCATCCAAATGATGGCGAAAACCCAAGCTGACGACCTGCAGGAGTTCGAGCAGGCACATCGACGCCAGATCGTCACGCGGCTTGCTCGCATTGAAGGTCAGGTGCGTGGCATCCAGGGCATGATTGTCGAGAATTGCTCCTGCGAGCAGGTGGCGGTGCAGCTCACGGCGGCACGACGCGCGCTGGACAAGGCGTTTTACGAAATGATGGCCTGCAGTCTCAACACTCATGTCGAGGCGGCAGGCGACATGGATGAAGTGCGAGCTTCGACAAAGGAAATGGCTCGGTTGTTGGCCAAGTTCGGCTGAACCATTGTCACGGCGACAATGATTCCTGCTCCATCTGCAGGTAGACGTTGTAGGCATTGCGCCGATTGGCGGCGTGGAACGTTGGTTCACCCTTGAATCGGTTCCAGTCCACCTTCCGGTACGCTTCATCGAACGGCACGAAGTTCTGCACCGCCGCGCCCATTTGCCGACGCAGGAAAGTCAGATAGTCACGTGTCATCCGGGCATCCTGCCGGGGGTGGAACGATGCCGGGCCATGCCCGGGGACCATCACGCGCGCGGGGATGGTCAGCAGGCGATCAATCGCCAGCAACCACAGTCGAGTGTCGGCGTCGCCGATGAACGGCACGCGTCCCGAGTAGACGACGTCGCCCGAATAGAGCACCCCGTCGGGCTCGACCAGCATGGTCAGATCCTCAGGCGAGTGTGCTGGACCGATGTGGCGCAGGGAAAAGTGCACGCCGCCCATCTCGAAGTCTTCCGGCTGGTCGAGCCAACGATCCGGCAGGGGCAAGCTGAAGTTCGGGCCCAGCCACGGTCCGATGAGCTGCTTGCGCTCGGCGAGGCGCTCGGACGCCGCGCGGGAATTGAGATAGGCGTGAGCGTGCGTATCGACCCAGATTTGTGCGCCGATGCGGCGAAATGCCGGAATGCCATAGAAGTGATCGGCATGGAAGTGGCTGATGATGACGCGGCGGATCGGTTGATGCGTACGCTGGTGGATCTCCGCGATCAGCCGATCAGCCAGCGCCGGCGACCCCAACGAGTCGAAGACAACCACGCCGTCAGCGGTAATGACAAAGCCGGCGTTGGCGATGAAGCCTTCATTCGCCCGGCTCGCCTCCTCGAGCAATCCCTCCACGTAATAGCTGTGGGGACCGACCTGATGCACCGTCATGCTCATCTGGCTCTTCGCCCACGGTGGGGGGGCGAGTGGCGCTGTGGCAAAGGCGGGCGGAACCCCGATAAACGCCAGCAGCGCGCACAACATCTGAGCACGCATGTTCAGGCGATCCCCGGGTTGCCCTGTTCGCCGATCAGTTTCGGCAGGTTGAGTTTGGGTGCGGCCACCGACTGGTGCGCCTTGAGATAGTCGGCGACCACGTCCCAGACCGGCTCCCCGCTGACGCCTTCGGCCACCGACGCCCAGCCGGCCACCTTGTAGCTCTTGCCCGCATCGATCGCCTTGCCATCCAGGCGCATCTCGCTGATGCGTTTGCCGGCTGCCGCCCCGGGGTTGCAGGTATAGCTCAGACCACCGACGCGGACCATGTCGCCACCCTGCTGGTAGTAGGGGTCGGGATTGAACAGGTTGTCACCGACGTCCTCGAGTATGGCCTTGAGGCGCTCGCCGGTGAATTCGTTGACGGTTACTGTCGGATAGGTGATCGCCGTCTGATCCATCAGTCGTTCGCGTGTGATGGCTTCGCCAGGCAGCAGTGAGGTACCCCAGCGGAAGCCCGGTGAGAACGCGATCTCGGCATCCTTCACCTCCATCAATGCATCGACGATGAGCTGGTCGAAGCTGCCATTGAAGTTCCCGCGCCGATACAACAGGCCCTCGCTGACGGCGAGCTTTTCGGCCAGCTTCGCCTCGTATGGTTGACGGTGCTTGGCAATCAGGGCTTGCATCGCCGGATCCGGCGCAAGCAGATCCGAGAAAATCGGCAGCAGGCGATAGCGGGATCCACGCAATTTCCCTTCGCGCACGTCGAAATCCAGGACACCAAGGAATTTGCCATTGCTGCCCGCATTGGTGACGAGGGTCTGGCCTCCGGCGTTCCTTATCGACACCGGATGGGGTACCCCATCGTGTGTGTGACCGCCCAGAATGGCGTCAAGGCCTGTCACCTGCGAGGCCAGTTTGAGGTCGCAGTCCATGCCGTTGTGCGAGAGCAGGACGACCACGACGGCGCCGGCCTTGCGAACCTTGTCGATCACTTCCTGCAGGTGATCCTGCTGAATGCCGAACGACCAGTCGGCGACGAAATGTTTTGGGTGCGCTATCGGCGTATAGGGAAACGCCTGACCGATGACCGCCACGTCGACGCCATTGACCTGGCGCATCGTGTAATCCGGGAACACGGGGTCACCGAAGTCCGCCGTGCGCACATTTTGCGCGACGAAGTCGATCTTGCCCTTGAACGGTCCGTCGACGACTTCCTTGACCCGGTCGGCACCATAGGTGAATTCCCAGTGCCCGGTCATGACATCCACGCCCAACTCAAGTTGGGCATCGATCATGTCCTGACCCTTGGTCCACAGCGATGTCGCCGAACCCTGCCAGGTATCGCCCCCATCCAGCAGCAGGGCGCCCGGGCGGCTGGCGCGCAGCCGTTTGACCAGCGTTGCCAGGTGCGCGTACCCACCGACCTTGCCGTAGTGGCGTGAAGCCTCAACAAAGTCGAGGCAGGTCAGTGCGTGCGCCTCGCGCGTGCCCGGTCTGATGCCATAGAACTTCAGCAGGTGTTCGCCGACCAGATGCGGCGGCTGGCCGCGTGCGGCGCCAATTCCGATGTTGTACGAGGGCTCACGAAAGTGGATGGGCATCAGCTGCGCATGGCTGTCAGTCATGTGCAGCAGGCTCACGTTGCCGAATGCCGGCGGTTCGTAAAGCGCCTGGCCACTGCTGGCAGCGAACGCGCGGGACGTTCCGAGCGGCAGTCCGGCAGCCGCGGCAGCGGCCATCAGCTGCATGAATTCTCGGCGGTTCATGCTCATGGGGATACCCGTAGTGGTTTACTTGTTGACCGGTGAGTCGGGATCGAACAACAGCGCCATGACATCCTTGATCTGCTGCTCGGTAAGGATGCCCTTGCTGCCGAAGCGCGGCATGGCCGTGCAGACTGCATAGCCCTTCATGTCGTAGAGCATGTCCCAGGTCAGCTTCAGTATCGGCTCCGATGAGCCGCGGTTCTTTCCGTAGCGGTACAGCGACGGCCCGATCGTGCCGTAGGCGATCTGCTGCTTGTCGAGCTCGTGACAGGCGTAGCAATTACCACCCGATGGCTTGGCCGGATCGTCCGAATATTGCTCGCCGGTGCCTTCCTCGGCGATCGCCTGGCCGCGCTTCCAGTCCCCCAGAAACTTGCCGTCGGCCGGGAGCTTGATCGAAGCGAGATTGGCAGCGACCACCTTGGCGGTCGGCTCCGCCGGTGGTGCGGCAGGAGCGTGCAGCGAACACAGGGCCTGGGTCTTGTCCTGATTGAGCCGGTCCATGCCGGCCTGCCCCTTGGCCTGGAACGAGGTTTTCATGACCGACAGCGCCTGCGCGTTGCGGTCGGGTTGCGTGGCGTGCACGGCTGCGCCCGAAACCACGGGTACGGCGGCGAGCAGGATGACTAGGCGGATCAGACTATGCATGGTCAACTCCTTTAACGTTTCAGGCCGGGGGCCGCCATTTTTCCGCCTTCGGCGTTCTTGGCGAGGAACATCGTCAGGTCGATGGCGGCCTCCGATCCGTACTTCAGTTCAGGCAGGCGTTGCTGGCGGAAGCAGTCGCCGATACGCCATTCCATTGTGCGGACCTCGCCCTGCGAAACGCGGTAGGCGGGCCAGGTGGTGTAGGTGTCGCGGGCATCTTTGCCTGCAGTGGCGAGATCCGGCAGGCTCTGCAGCCGGATGCGCTTGCCGCTCTGGCCGTGGCAGCTGGCGCAGGAGAAGTCATGCGTGCCGGCCCGGTAAAAGAAGATCGCCTTGCCGAGCTCGTAGGCGCGTTTCTCCTCCGGATGCTGCATCGGAAGGTTGATCGGCACGCCTTGTGAGGCATCGACGATGTACGCCGCCAGCGCTTCAATGTCTGATTTCCGATCACCATCACCAAACCGGTTCTTCAGGATTTCAGCCTGATCCAGGCCCTGTCCCTTCACCATGCAGGTAAGCAGGCGGGTATCCAGATCCTGGACTTTCCGGGTATCGGCGAAGTAGCGCGGAAGGTGCGCATATGCTCCCTTGATGATGCCCTTGCCCATGCCGAGGTCGCAGGTCGTGGCCAGTGCCACATGCTTCGGACCGCGCACTTCCTGCCACAGGCCCTGACCTCTCATCACCCACAGGGCGGCGGGATTGTCGTCGCCGAACATCGCGCGATATTCGGCCACCGGATCACTGCCGGAGTCGGACTGCGCCCAGACCAGCGAAGCGGCGAAACTGCTGGCTGCCGCTCCTCCGATCGCCAGCCACCACATCAGCTGTCTGGATTTCACTTTCATGTCGCCGTCTCCTTGGATACCTGTCGCCGCTCAGGGTTTGATGTAGGCGTAGCCCTCGCGCGACTGTCGCCGTGCGAGTTCGGCCATGCCGGAAGGGACAACCACGATGCCGTCATCCAACTGGTTGCGTTGGATCTTCAGCGTGGTCATGGTGTTGCCGCAGGCCTCGAAATGCACACCGCTCTGTTGCAAGTCTTCGACCATCAGTGCGAAGGGATAGCCCCCGGCGGTATTGCTGCTCCTGGTCATGAACGGGACGCTTTCTCCGATCGCCACGACCACGATCTGCGCGGTGGGGTCTGCGGTCAGCTGGTTCTTGATCTGGTGCAGCGCAGTCGTCGTTCCCTTGCTGTCGGCGTCGAGGTGGTAGACGACCCGGACCGGCGCCGCCTCCCCCGGATGTGCCTCTCCCGCATGCAAACCTGCCCCCGGCATCAATATCGCGCCGAGGCCCAACAGCAGGAATACAGCCAGTCTGCGCATGCTTCTCACCTCTTCATACAATCATTGCGCGTTCAGATATCGGCTGCGAAATGCACTGGTCGATACGCCATCAATCTCAGCTGACCACCGCCTCGTCGGTACGGGTTTCACCAGCGGTATCGGCCCAGGTGATCGTGACCTTGTCACCTTTGGCGGCGCCCTTGAAACGAAAGGCCAGGAACGGATTCTTGGAAACAGCCGGTCCCCAGTCCGCCGTCAATACGTCCTTGCCATTGCAGCTGGCCTTCACCGTCTCGATGTAATGCGCTGGCACAGGGGCGCCGCTGGAGTCCTTCCGCAAGCCGGTCTCCATTGGGTGCGACATCAATACTTTCACCTCGACCGTGTCACCGGTGAGGCTGGCTCGGATTCGCATGGGATCTGTCATTTTACTTTTCTCCGTATTTAAGTTCATCCGCCGCAGCCGCCAAGGGTGACCTTGATCAGCTGAT
>JAPHUU010000351.1 GCA_026193555.1 Rhodanobacter sp. | reverse complement strand
CTGGATGTCGGTCGATCCGCAGGAGATCGTGTCGCAGGATTGTGCCTGCGTGGGCGACCTGCAGATTGTGCTTTCGGTCGCTCCGGCGGTGGTCGACGCGGACAGCGGCGTGATCTTCGCGCTGCACGCGTTGGGGTATCGGGTCGCACTGGATGGCCCGCTCACCGACCTGAGTCCCGCAATCAGCCAGAGTGCTCCGGACCAGCTCGACTACGTCGTGCTCGACGCCACCGATGGCGATGCGTCGCGGTGGGCCATGACATGCGACATGGCCAGGCCGTACGGGCTGACCGTGATCGCCAAACAGGTGGCGTCATGGGAGGCCCAGCAGCAGCTGCAGGACCTCGGTGCGTTGTTTTTTCAGGGGCCCTACCTCACCTCGCCGGACTGGAGCCGGTCGGCCGACCACAGCGACAATCGCACCAGCGTCGTGCGTCTGCTGAACGAGCTGAAATCCGCGCAGGCCAGCGTGGCCGAGTTGGAAGCCGTCATCCGGGCCGATCCGGTGATGAGTTTCAATCTGCTGAAGATGATCAATTCCGCCGCCTTTGGTCTACGCCAGGAAGTACATTCCGTGCGCCACGCCCTCATGTACATGGGGCTTGATCGCGTGGTGGGCTGGGCCCGGATGCTGGCGCTGGGCAGCATGGCCAACCGTTCGATCGAGGTGATGAAGATCGCCCTGACTCGAGGGCGCCTCCTCGAACTGCAGCCAAGCCGGCATTACACCCCGGAGATCGCTTTCGAGGCCGGGCTGTTTTCGATGCTGGAGGTGATGATGGGAACGCCCATGGCGGTCCTGCTCGATGATGTGGCGGTGGACCCGATCGTTCGCGAGGCGATCCTGTTCAACCATGGCGAGCTCGGCTATCTGCTGCGTTGCCTGCAGCAATATGAAAAAGCCTGCTGGAACGCCAACGATGCGGCGATGAATGCGCTCATATGGCGCCATTACCCGGACGCTGTCGCATGGGCGGATCGGGCCGGTGGGCTGGCTTCGTCCGGCTAGAAAAGCCCGAAGAGCCCGAAGTCTTCAGAGCGTCCCTTCCCGGGAGTCCGGCTTGCGTCGCCATGGCGGCGCCTTCGGCGGACGGCTTGCGGCCGCCGCCCGGTCAATCGTCGCGCCGCCTGAGCTGTCGATGGCGGCGGACGACCCGCTCGATTACCAGCGGCAGCAGCGCCAGCAGGGCGATCGCGCCCAGCGGCAGCAGCACTTCGCGATGCATCAGCAGCGCGAAACCGAAGCTGTCGGACTGGCTCATGGCGTCACCGAGGCCGGCGCCGATCGAGGTTTCGAAGATCAGCGTGATGGTGCCGCCAAGCCAGCTGGCGCCGAGGAACAGCCACAACGGACAGCGCAGCCAGGCCAGCGCCACCGTCACCGCGCCGAACGGCATGATCGGCACGAAACGAAGGAACAGCGTGTAGCTGACCGGATGCCGCTCGAAACCGTGGTGCAGCCGCGCCACGATCGCTGGCGGCTGCCGGCTGCCGGCACCGAACGCATAGCGGCTGGCCAGATAGAGGATCAGCGATCCCAGCATCAGGCCCGCCGACGAGTACACGGTGGCGTCAAACACCCCGAACGCGAAGCCGCCGGCGAGAATCACCACGATGGTGCCCGGGATGCCGGTGGACACGGTCAGCGTCAGCAGCCCGAGATAGGCCATCCGGCTCAGCCAGGGATGGGCGTCGATCTGCGCGTGCAGTTCGCTCTGGTGGGCAAGCAGCCGCTGCGGACTCAATTCGTCCAGCGAGCCCGAGGCAAACAGCACGATGCCCGCCAGCAGCAGCAGGATCAACGGCAACGCGGCGCGCAGCCGGCTCAATACACCATTCCGCTGGTGCCGTAGGCGGCCAGCACGGTGCGCGCCTGCTCACGCAGGATGTCGCGGCGCACGGAAATATGGCGGCGCTCCAGTTCGCCGATCCAGTCCGATGGCAGCGGGCCTTCGTCGAACGCGGTCAGCTCCTCCACGTCTTCCGAGCGGGCGCCGATCAGCAGCTCGTCGATGCCGGACCACACGGTGGCGCCGTAACACTGGCAGCACGGTTGCGCACTGCAGGCGAGCACGAAGTAGCCATCGGGCTCGTTCAAGCGGTGCCGGCTCAGGCGCTGCTGCGCGATCATCAGTGCCATCGTCTCCGCATGTGCCACCGAACAGCTTTGCGGAATCACGCGGTTCACGCCGACGGCGATCAGGCGGCCGTTGTCGCGGTCGAACACGGCCGCACCGAACGGGCCGCCGCCGTGATCTGCACTGTGTCGCGACAGCTCGATCGCCAGCCCGACCCGTTCCGCATCGCTGGCGTAGCGACGCATCGCATCGGCGACGTCACCGATCCAGGGCGGCAGGGTGAGGTGGATCTGCAGCGGCAGCATGCGGGTGGCGCGCCTACTGCCCGGCCTTGCTGGCCCAGATGTCGCGCAGGGTCACGGTGCGGTTGAACACCGGGGCGTCGGCGCGATGATCGACGCGGTCGGCCACGAAATAGCCCAGGCGCTCAAACTGGAAGCGCTGTTCCGGCACCGCGGCGGCGGCAGCCGGCTCCAGCCAGGCCTGCACCACGCGTTTGGCCTCGGGATTCACGTGGTCGAGCCAGCTCTTGCCCTCCTCCTCGCCGTCCGGCGCGGCCACCGTGAACTGGCGGTCATACAAGCGCACTTCGGTGGCCACCGCATGTTTTGCGCTGACCCAGTGGATGGTGCCCTTCACCTTGCGGTCGGCGCCCGGCATGCCGTGGCGGGTTTCCGGATCCAGCGTGCCATGCAGCTCGGTTACCTGGCCGGCCGCGTCCTTGATCACCTGCTCGCACTTGATGATGCCCACGCCGCGCAGGCGCACCTCGCCCTCGGGCTTGAGACGGTGGAAACCCTTCGGCGGGATCTCGGCGAAGTCCTCGCGCTCGATCCACACCTCGCGGGCGAACGGCACCTCGCGCACGCCGAAACTTTCGTCCTTCGGATGATTCGGGACGATCAGCGTCTCCTGGTGATCCTGCGGCAGATTGATCAGCACCAGCTTCAGCGGATCGAGCACCGCCATGCGGCGCGCGGAGGTGACGTCCAGGTCCTCGCGGATGCAGCCCTCGAGGATCGAGTAGTCGATCACGCTGTTCTGCTTGCTGATGCCGACCCGCTCGATCAGCAGTCGCAGGCCGGCCGGGGTGAAACCGCGCCGGCGCAGGCCGCGCAGGGTATTCATCCGCGGGTCGTCCCAGCCGTCGACGTGACCGTCGGCCACCAGCTGTGCCAGCTTGCGCTTGCTGGTGATGCAATAGCTGAGGTTCAGTCGCGAGAACTCGATCTGTCGCGGCTTCGACGGCCTGGTCTCCAGCCCCGCCGCGACCACCGACTGCCACAGCTCGGGATGGTTCGGCAGGTCGACCCGGTCGACGAACCAGTCGTACAGCGGGCGGTGATCCTCGAACTCCAGCGTGCACAACGAGTGGGTGATGCCTTCGACCGCGTCCGACAGACAGTGCGCGTAGTCGTACATCGGGTAGATCGGCCACGCGTCGCCGGTGTTCTGATGGGTCACCTTGCGGATCCGGTAGATCGCCGGGTCGCGCAGGTTGATGTTGCCGGCCGCCATGTCGATCTTCGCGCGCAGCGTCTTGCTGCCATCGGCGAACTCGCCGGCGCGCATGCGGCGGAACAGGTCGAGGTTTTCCGCGATGCTGCGATTGCGATGCGGCGAGTTGCGGCCGGCTTCGGTCAGCGTGCCGCGATAGGCGCGCATCTGCTCGGCGTCGAGTTCGTCGACATAGGCCACGCCGTCCTCGATCAGCTTGATCGCCGAGCGGTAGAACACCTCGAAATAATCCGAGGCGTGGCGCAGCTCGTGCCAGTCGAAGCCGAGCCAGTGCACGTCATCCTTGATCCCCTCGACGAACTCCGGGTCTTCGCGGCCCGGGTTGGTGTCATCCAGCCGCAGGTTGCACCAGCCGCCGAACTCGGTCGCGATGCCGAAGTTCAGGCAGATCGCCTTGGCATGGCCGATGTGCAGGTAACCGTTCGGTTCCGGCGGGAAACGGGTGCGGATCGCGCTGCGCTTGCCGCTGGCGAGGTCGTCGCGAATGATCTGGCGCACGAAGTCCCGCTGCCCCTCGACCGGTGAGACGGCGGGCGTGGCGGTCGGTTCGGCGGAGATCTTTTCGGTCGACATCAGGCGGGACTCGGGCAGTGGGTTTGCGGAACAGCCCAGTTTACCCTGTCCGCGAGGGCGCTCGCTGCGCCGACGGTGCGGCGCCTCCGGGTCCGGCGTCACTGCGCGGGTCGTGGTCGGTGTTCACCAGCCGACATGGGCGCCGTCCGGGCGCCGGAAATCCGATGGGGCCCTGCGCTGCGGGCCTCGAGTGCGGCACCGGGACCACGGGCGGCGCGGCCGGCGAGCAGGGCCGCTGGCGCATGCGAGCCCGCCACCTGGTGCATATGCGGGTCGCACGCCACTGCCGGGCAAAAACGCTTGCCGCTCGGCGACCGGCGCAGTAGCGTGCAGGCATGCGCATCGTCTATCGAGCCGTGAGCCTCATCGACGCCCATCTGGTGAAACATGCACTGGAGAGCGAGCAGATTCCCGTGTTCATCTCCGGCGAATACCTTACCGGCGCGGTCGGCCAGCTGCCGGCGATGGACTATATCGCCGTGATGGTGCCCGAATCCGCCGTGGAGGCGGCCGAAGCCGTGGTCCAGGTGCTGGAGGCGCAACTGGCCGAGGCGCGCGAGGCGCTGGCCTCATGGGGCGACGATCTGCCCGACCTTGTACCCGGAAAGGTCTGAGCGTTCCGATGAGCCAGGTGCACGGCGGCCGCCCTGCCACCGACCAGCGCCCGACCGCGGGCGTGCGGTGATGAAGACCCTCGACGCGCTGATCCGCCGCGTGCCCGATTTCCCGCAGCCGGGGATCGTGTTCTGCGACATCGCGCCGTTGCTCGCCGATGCCGCCGCGTTCTCCCGCTGCATCGAGCGCATGGCCGCGCCATGGCGCGATGCCGGTGTGCAGGCTGTCTGCGGCATCGAGTCGCGCGGTTTCATCTTCGGCGCCGCGCTGGCACAGGCGCTGCGCGCCGGCTTCGTGCCCTTGCGCAAACCGGGCAAGCTTCCGCCGCCGGTGCGTGGGGTCGATTACCAGCTGGAATACGGCAGCGATCGACTGGAAGTGCCCGCGGGCGCACTGGCATCGGCCGAACGCGTGCTGATCGTCGATGACGTGCTGGCCACCGGCGGCACCCTGGCGGCGGCGCGCGAGCTGGTCGAGATGCTGGGCGTTTCCCTGCTCGGTGCCAGCGTGGTGATCGAACTGGACGCGCTGCACGGTCGGCAACGCTGGCACGGCACGCTGCCGCTGCACAGCGTGCTGCATTGCTGATCGGTCGGTAATGGACCGGCACCATGGCGTGCCGGCGAAATCCCTCACCGTTCCATCGCTTTCGCTTCCGTACCACGGTCGCTCGCGGGGCTGGCCAGCGGCATTGTCCGGCCCCGTTGGGGGCTTGTCGGTTACGCCGGCAAGGTCGGCGGTGCAACGGCCGGGGCGATCACGGCGTCAGCACGCCGATACTTTCCACATAGATCAGCTCACACGCCCCCGCACCAGTGTCGTCGCGGGTCATCGAGGTGTTCCAGTGCCAGCCATCGGGGCGGCTGGCGTCGACCAGGAAGCCTTCGATGTGCACCAGCTGGCCCTGACGCACCTGTGCCAGTTCGCGCCGCACGTCGGCGTCGGCGGGAATCATGTGCATGTTCGCGCTGGAGGTTTCGATTTCGCGGCGCGGGATCGGGAACCGGTCGACATGCCAGTAGTAGAAGCGGCCGGACTGGGTGATCTTGATGCTGGCCAGTACCGCGCTGTCCGACATGCGGCCCCAGCCCAGCGCGAGGTCCTCGGGGATCAGTTTGGCGTCGGCACCCCAAGCGTAGTCCTCGCGCGACAGCACGCGGGCGGTGATGTCGAAATGGGCGCGGGTGGTCAGCGTGACATCACCCTTTTGCAGCTGCGCGCCATGCGCGAGATCGACCTGCTCGGGGGTGTCCGGTGCCAGCTCGCCGGGTAGCGGATGCAGCGGGCGATGGCGCCAGTGCGACAGCGCGCCCGCCAGCACGAACAGCGCGAAGGCGCCGATCAGCAGCTTGCGCACGTTCAGTGGAAGTCCGCCGCCAGCGCGCAGCGCTGTTCCGGGTTCAGCGTCGCCGCCAGCAGAGCGGCCAGGTGGGTGCTGCGCAGCACCACGGGCGCACCGGTATTCCATGCAGTGCGCATGGCCGGGGTCAGCTCGAAGCGCAGGAAGTGCACCGCCGAGGTCTTGTCGTCATTGCTGCGCGGCATGTCCTCGTCGGCGATCGCGGTGACGGTATCGCCGTCGACCTGCAACTCGATGTGGTCCTCCAGTCCGCGCAGCCGCTGCAGTTCGCGCCGGCGTTGCTGCTCGTCCTCGTACTCGACCAGCAAGGTGGCCTTGAGATTGCCGCCGTCGGGGATCAGCGGGTTGTAGGCGTCCAGTTCGTCCTGGATGCCGGCGGCCTCGAAGATGCGCTCGATGCGCAGCATTTCCTGGATCTGGTACTGCACGGTACGGCGATCCTCGAACAGCAGGGTCAGGTGCTCGCCCAGATGCAGCACGCGGTGCTTCTTGTGCTCCAGCACCGCGCGACGGAACTGCGGTCGCTCGCGGGCATAGGCCTCGAGGGTGAGCAGGTCGTCCGGGGTCAGCTTGTGCATGACGGGTGTTGTAGCAGGAGTGCGGGACGCGTGGCGAGCGGCGTGTGGAGTACGGCGCGGGCGGCGCAATGACGCGCGGATCGACT
>JAPHUU010000132.1 GCA_026193555.1 Rhodanobacter sp. | reverse complement strand
GCTCGCGAGCCTTGCCATGCCACGGCTGTGTCCTGGGGTCATCACAGAAGCGGTTGGTTCCTGCCGGCTTCCCGCTGCGCGCGGCCTCGGCAGCGTAGCCCTGGCCCTGCGTCGTTGCGGGATCCAGCGAGATGCTCAAATCAGTCCAGATATCGCTCTGCACGTCGGCGGCCCAACTGACCACTCTCAGCACCTGAGCCGCAGCATCCGTCTCGCCGATCCAGACATGGCTGAAACCAGCTGTGCGACAGGCGATCTGGCAGATATCCGTCATCAGTTGCGGGGCGTGCGTGCGTCGCAGGATCGCCTCGTTGACTTCCGCCAGCACCGAATGAAGGCGATTCAGGCGCTCCAGCGCCACCATCTGCCGATGGTTCTCCTCGCTTCGCTGCTGGATGTCCTGCGCCATCCGGTCGAAGGCAATCGCCACCGTGGAAAACTCATCCGCGCCGCGCGTCACAGCCGTACGGGTGCCCAACTCCCCTCGCCCCAGTGCTTCGGCGGCGCGCGTCAGCATCGAGGCGGGCGCCATGATCAGACGCAGGCTGACCCAGCGCAGCAGCAGCAGCAGCAACAACAGACCGAGCAGCATGGCGAGCATGCTGTTGATCAGTGCTCCCCATGCCTGGTGATACAGGTCGGCGCCGCGGATGATCAACACCGCGGTGCCCGCTTCGCCATGCTCACCCAGTGGTGCCAGGGTGAGCCGCTGATCATCGATGCGCTGGAACAGAGGTGCACTGGCGAGCGCGAGCCGCTGCCGCGTCGCCTGCGTGGGTACGAACTTCGCCGGGTCCGGGTCGTCCTGCTGCGGGTTGGGCGATGCCAATGGAAGCTCACGACCTTGCGCATTGAAGACCAGCAGCCGGGACTTCTCCGGCAGCATGATGGTGGCCAGACCGAGCGCGATGGCCAGATCGGAAGCCGCGTAGATCACGGCGCTGCCGGTCGGATCGGTGGTCTGTGCCTGCATCACGAGCAGCCGCGGCACATGCTGCCCCTGCGGTTCGCTCAATACCGCCAGCGGCCCCCCGCCCTTGCGCAGGGCAGCTTGCACCCAGGCAGGGTCGACCCTTGTCGGGATGGCACCATTGCGCGGCAATGAGCACAGGATCCGTCCTTTTGCACCAACGATGCCTACATCGGTGTAATGGCGATATTGATCCAGCACCATGGCCAGCGCGGCACCGCAGCCGTCTTCGGGTGCCAGCCTCCTGCCACCGGCCAGGCCGAGATCCGGCCCGGTGCGATCGATCTCCCTGTCAAAGGATCGCTGCAAGCGACCGAGAGTGTCGACCAAGGCACCCGCGGCACGCACTTCCGTCGACCGCATCGCCGCCATGGCCTGGAACAAGTGGACGGCAACGCCGGGAAGTACCGCCAAACCCACCAGCAAGACCAGCCGCCCTCGCAAGCCGTGGCAAAAGTCGCAATGCATGTCATGTTCTCTGGATGAAGACCTTCGTCGCAAGAAATGATGTTACGCGGGAAACCGGTTGTCTATCCGTGAAAGCAAGGATGATGCCGGCATGATCGATAACCCACCCCCAGGGGATCTTTTTCCGGGTACGAAGCGAGCACCCGCGGCGCTTCAGCCGGACTTGGCTGTCGTCGGATGCCGGGTTTTCCCACGCGGCGGGAGCGCCACTTCGCACAGCATTATCAGGCGGCGCTTGCCGCAAGATCCTGCGACAGCAGGGCCTTGCGCGACGCCGGCACCGGCCGGCGGCAGCGAACCGCTCCGTCAGAGCAGCTGGTTCAGCAGGCGGTCGAGCCGTACCCGGCTCAGCCGCTGCAGCTGCTTGCGCACCGCCGACGGATACTGCCGCGGGCTTTCCAGCGCGCGGTAATCGACCAGTCGAGTGGCATGTCGCTGCAGCGCCGCCCATTCGGCCTGATGCCGCGACCACAGCAGGCGCGAGGGATCGCGCAGCAACAACGCGTTCTCCAGATCCAGTGACCACGCGCGCGGATTGAGATTGTGGCCGGTCAGCACCGCCACGTCGTCATCCACGAACAAGCCTTTCAGGTGATAGCTGTTGTCGCCATCGCGCCACAGGTGGATGGCGAGCTGGCCGTTGGCGATCTGTCGCCGATGCGCCTGTGCGTAGCGGCGCAGGTTGTTCTCGTACAAGTACGGCAGCAGGCCGATGGTGGTGAACGGCTGTTCCGGCGGAATGTAGAAATCATTGGCCGTCTTGTCACCGACCATGATGTGGATCTCGCAGCCGCGCCGCAGCAGCTGGCCCAGCGCCGCGCGCAGCGGCCGCGGCAAGTTGAAATAGGGTGTCAGCACGATCACCCGCTCGCGGGCGCCGCGCAGCACGGCCAGCAGTGCGTCATCGAGCACGTTGTCGCTGCGGCCGAAACCGAGCAGCGGGGTCACTGCCACTTCCTGCGGCCCGGGCGTTTCATCCGCCACCTCGTAGCGGGCCTGTTGCAGCGTCTGCCGCAAGGCGCGGATCGCCGGTTGCAGCGCGCGGGTCGACGGTGCTTGCGCCACATCCAGCCGGCGCACCGCCTCGCTGCCCAGGAAATAACGCTCGACGAAGGCAGCCATCGCATCGGCCAGGCCACGATGTCGCAGCAGGTGGTAGCGATCCAGCCGATAGCGGCCATGACGCGCCAGGTAGACGTCGTTGAGGCTGGCACCGCTGTACAGCAAGGCATCGTCGATCACGAAGCCCTTCAGGTGCAGCACGCCGAACAGTTCGCGGTTCTGTACCGGCACGCCGTAGATATCCACACCCGGCCCGAACCGCTCGGCATACGCGCGATACAGGCCTGCATTGCCCGCGCTCTTCTGCTTGCCGATCAGGCCGCGCTGCGCGCGGTGCCAGTCCACCAGCACCGACACCTGCAAGGCCGGCTGCCGCGCACGCGCCGCGTACAAAGCCTCCAGCACCTCGCGCCCGGCCTCGTCGTCCTGCAGGTACAGCGCCACGATGATGATCCGCCGCGTCGCCTGGGCGATCTGCTCCAGCAACACCCGGCGGAAAGCCACCGGACCGTCCAGCACTTCGATCGCCGCCGCCGGCACCGCGAACGCCGGCAAGCCCTCAAGCCCCATCGGCGCCTTCGCCCGTCGCAGCGGCGACAGCATCCGCCGGGCAAGCCGGGCGGGGGTGGTCATCAAGTTGTTCATGGATGGCCTGGCTTCCGCGACAGCATGCATCATCGCAAAGCGTTGGCGGCGTGCCTATGGCCGCGACCCGGTCGCTGTCTGCAGGGACTGCGGGGCACGGCAACGGCGTGAGCCCGGATCGTCCACGCCGAGGATGCCACCCGGCAGCGTTCAGTCGACGGCTTCATCGAAGCGCGGTTCATGCACCCGATCCCGCCTGATGCCAGCGGGATCAGCAAAGAGCACCGCGTAGCAGCCCGGCGGGTAGTCGTACTCGCCGGGCCACACGGATCAGCGGCCCGGCGCGGCCGTCTTCACCGGCTTCACATACGTCTCGAACAGCTCGTCGATGCGCCGGTATTCGTCATGCCACGAGTCCGCATGCTCGAAGGCGTGGCGCTCCAGCGGGTACAGCGAGATCCAGAAGTTGTGCTTGTGCAGCTCGATGAAGCGCTGGTACAGGCGGATCGAGTCGCTGGTCATCACGTTGTCGTCGATCAGGCCATGTTCGATCAGCAGCGGATCCTGCAGCTGGTCGGCGAACTCGATCGGCGAGCTGATCCGGTAGGCCTCGGGATCGAGCT
>JAPHUU010000146.1 GCA_026193555.1 Rhodanobacter sp. | reverse complement strand
GGTCGGGCCTTGATGATGGCGAAGGCAAATCGCTCAGCCGGCACCGACGCGGCGCGCCTCGACCACATTCGGCAGGACCAGCAGACGGCCCAGCAGGGTCGACAGCTGCTCGTAGTCGCGCACGCGCAGGGTGAAGCGCATCTCCACTTCGCCGGTCTTCGCAATCACGCGACTGGAGGAGGCGATGATGTGGTGGCCGGCATTGCTGATCACCCCGGTGACGTCCTTCTGCAGGCCCTTGCGATCGTAGCCGCGCAGCTCGATGTCCACTTCGTAGGCCTGGCTGGCGGGACGGCCCCAGCTGACGTCGATCACCCGATCGGGGTCGCGCCGGGCCAGCCGCGCGAGGCTGGCGCAATCGGCACGATGCACCGAGACGCCACGACCCTTGGTGACGAAGCCGCGCACCGCATCGCCGGGCAACGGCTGGCAGCAGCGCGCCAGGGTGGTCAGCAGGTTGCCGATACCCTCGATGCTGAGCGCGGTCTGATCCAGCGTGGCCGGACGCGCACCCACCGGCGGCGCCGGCGTCGGCGTCGGCGGTTCGGCGGCCTCCTGCAGCACGCGGGAAATCTGCCCGGGACTGATCTCGCCCAGCGCCAACGCGACCAGCAGCTCGTCCTGCGTCTGCAGATGGAAATGCGCCGGCAACTTCGCCAGCTCGGCCGTCGGCAATGCCAGTCGCCGCAGCTCGCGCTCGAGCATGCTGCGACCGGCCACCAGGTTGGCATCGTGGGCAATCCGGCGGAACCAGGCGCGCACCTTGTCCTTCGCCCGCGCCGTGTGCAGGTAGCCGTGATGCGGCGACAACCAGTCACGGCTGGGTTCGCCCAGCTTGGTGGTGAGGATCTCCACCCGGTCACCACTGTGCGGCTGGAACGTCAACGGAACGATGCGGCCGTTGACCTTGGCACCTCGGCAGCGATGGCCAACCTCGGTATGCACCATGTAGGCGAAGTCCAGCACGGTCGCCCCGCGCGCCAGATCGAACACCTCGCCCTTGGGCGTCAGCAGGTAGACGCGGTCTTCCAGCAGCTCGGTCTGCAGGTCCGAGGCCAGTGCGCTCTCGTCGTCGCGCGGCTCCAGCAGCTTGCGCATCCAGGCGATCTTCGCCTCGAATTCGGCATCGCCGCCGCCGCCCTCCTTGTAACGCCAGTGCGCCGCCACGCCCAGTTCGTTGGCGCGATGCATCTCGTGGGTGCGGATCTGTACCTCCAGCGTCTTGCCCGCCGGCCCCAGCACGGCGGTATGCAGTGAGCGGTAGCCGTTGGGCTTGGGTCGTGCGATGTAGTCGTCGAACTCACCGGGCAGATGCGGCCAGCGCGCGTGCACCACGCCCAGCGTGGCGTAGCAGTCGCTCACGCTGTCGACCAGCACCCGTACCGCACGGATGTCGTAGAGATCGGAGAAATCCACCGCCTTGCGCTGCATCTTCTTCCAGATCGAATAGATGTGCTTGGGGCGCCCGGCCAGTTCCGCACGAATGCCTGCGGCGTCCAGCAGCTGCTTCAGCTCCGCCAGCGAATCACGGATGAAACCCTCGCGATCGGTGCGGCGCTCGTCGAGCAGCCTGGCGATGCGCTTGTAGACCTCGGGCTGAAGGTAGCGGAAAGCCAGATCCTCCAGCTCCCACTTCAGCTGCCAGATGCCCAGCCGGTTTGCTAGCGGCGCATGGATGTCGCGGGTCAGCCGCGCCAGTGCGGCGGACTGCTCCGGCGGCGCGGCGGCGGCCGCGTGCATCCGTGCCAGCTGCCGCGCCAGCAACACGAACACCACGCGAAGATCGCGCACGATCGCCAGCAGCAACCGGCGCAATCCTTCGGTCGCACCCTCGGGCGGCGCGTGCTGGGCATGCAGTGCCCACACCTGTTCGGCGGCCTGCTGGCCCGCCACCAGTCGCTGCAATTCACTGGGCAGCTGACCGACGCGCGCCTTCCACAACGGCGGATCCACTCGCGCCAGTTCGAACCACAACGCCGCCGCCTGGGTCTGCGCATCGCAGCCCAGCATGGCCAGCAGATCCAGCACGTTGCAGCACTCGGCCTCGGCCACCGACTTCGACGCGCAAGCCTGCAGCGCCTCGGCCAGCGGCGGCGCCAATGCGCCGGCGCGCTCCTGCCATTGCGCCAGGCTTGGGGATTTCAGCGGTTGAACCATCTGCCCATAGTAGCCGCGGTGCGACTCGACGACCCTTGGCACGTGCGCGGCCGCAATGACGCCGCGCACATGCAGCGAATCCGTTGAGGCACCGGCTCAGGCCAGCGCGGACAACGCCTTCGCCAGCCGCTTGGCCGATACCGGCTCGGCGGTCTTCAGCTCCTGCGCGAACAGCGACACGCGCCACTCCTCGATCAGCCAGCGCAACTCGGCCAGCTCCGCCGGCGCGATGCCGGCGGCGCGGTGCTGCAGGTACGCACGCCAGT
>JAPHUU010000251.1 GCA_026193555.1 Rhodanobacter sp. | reverse complement strand
CCAGATACGGATTCCATCCAGCCATGGCCACCAGCAACTGCACCACCGACGCGTCGATCAGCAATCCGAACACCCCGCCGACGGCAAACAGCGTGACCTCCCGCGACAGCTTCACCATCCGAACATGGCCTGCATGGCGATGCTGCCAGGTCGCTCGATCACGCCACGCTCGGTCACGATCGCATCGATCAGCTCGGCCGGCGTCACATCGAACACCGGATTCCACGCCTGCGCCCCTTCCACCACCGTGCGCTTGCCAGCGGTATGCAGCAGCTCGTTCGGATCACGCAACTCGATCTCGATCTCCTCGCCGGTGCCGGTCGCCATGTCGACCGTGGACGAAGGTGCCACCACCATGAACTTTACACCGTGGTATCTGGCGACAATCGCCAGCTGATAGGTACCGATCTTGTTCGCAGTGTCGCCGTTGGCGGCAATCCGGTCGGCACCGACAATCACCCACTGCACCGCACCGGATTTCATCAGGTGCGCCGCGGCGGAGTCGGCGATCAATTGCGCCGGAATGCCGTCACGCATCAGTTCCCACATGGTCAGTCGCGCACCTTGCTGCCAGGGGCGCGTTTCGCCCGCATAGACGCGGGCGATCCGCCCCGCGGCAACGCCGGCCCGAATCACGCCCAGCGCGGTGCCGTAACCGGAGGTCGCCAGCGAACCGGTATTGCAATGGGTCAGCACGCCCGAATGGGCGCCCAGCAGCGAGGCGCCGAACTCGCCCATCCGGCGATTGGCCAGCAAGTCCTCGTCCTGAATCGCCTGCGCCTCGTGAACCAGGCCGTCGGCGACTGCACCGGCCGCGATTCGCTTCTTCATCCGATCCAGCGCCCACATCAGGTTGACCGCCGTTGGACGGGCCGCGCGCAGCATCGAAAGGGTCGTGTCCAGTGGCGCACCCTGCTTCGCTGCCATCGCCACGCCCCATGCCGCCGCGATGCCTATCGCCGGAGCGCCGCGCACCGCCAGATCACGGATCGCCAGCATCACCTGTGCCGCATCGGTGCAATCGATCCAGACCTCCTCATCGGGCAGGCGGCGCTGATCGAGCAGACGAAGGTGATCGCCCTGCCACTGCACGGCGCGAATGGAGTCGTGGGTTTCGAGGGGTCTGGTCATCTCGACATTATCGCCGAAGCGGGAGCCCGACATCAGCGGTGGCGTACGAAATCGATATTGAAATCATGAAAGGTCCCAGCTGACCGGGCATGCGGCAGCAACACCGGACCGCAACGATTTTCAGGGCGCCTCGGGCATCACCAGCCAGAAGATCAGGTACAACAGGATGCCGGACCCGCCCAGCAGGGTCAGCATGATCCAGGCAACCCGCACCAGGGTCGGATCCCAATCGAAATATTCCGCGATCCCACCGCAGACACCGGCAAGGCTTCTGTTGGTTCGCGAGCGATACAACCGTTTTTCCATCTTCACTGCAACTCCCCGGTCCGAAAAAAACTCAGGCTCGCGCCCGCAGCCACTGGTGGATCGCTGGCGGCACTTCACGCTGGGCGCGACCGGAAACGTAGATGCCGATGTGCCCTCCCTTGAATGCCAACTGGGTGTAATCGGTGGTTCCGACGTGCTTGCCCAGCGCACGCGAGGCATCGGGCGGCACCAGATGGTCCTGTTCGGCAAAGATGTTCAGCACCGGCTGGGTCACCATGCCCAGATTCACCGGCCTGCCGCCGATCTCCAGCGTGCCCTTGACCAGCTTGTTGCCCTGGTAGAAGTCCTTGATGAATTGCCGAAATGCCTCGCCAGCCTGGTCGGGCGAGTCGAAGATCCAGCGCTCCATGCGCAGGAAATTCTCCAGTTCGACGGGGCTGTCGAGAATATCGACCATGCCGATGTACTTCTGCTGATTCAGCCGCACCGGCTTGAGCGTGAGGTAGACATAGTTCATCAGCCCCGCCGGAATATTTCCCATGGTGTCGACGAACAGATCCACGTCGAGCTGGCGCGTCCACTGCGACAACATGTTGTCCGGTGTGTGGAAGTCTACCGGGGTGACCATGGTGATCAGGTTCTTGACCTTGTCCGGATGCAAGGCGGTGTAGCACAGCGAAAACGCGCCCCCCTGACAGATACCGAGCAGGTTGATCGCATCCAGATCGTGCCGCTTGCGCACCGCATCGACGCAACGATCGAGATAGCCGTTGATGTAGTCGTCCAGCGTCAGCCAGCGATCGGCAGCATCCGGGTAGCCCCAGTCGATCAGGTAGACGTCCTCACCCTGCTCCAGCAGATTGCGCACCATCGAACGATCAGCCTGCAAGTCGGTCATCCAGACCGTGTTGACCAGTGCGTAGACGATCAGCAGCGGCGTCTTCGAGGTCGCCTTGCCGTGGCCGGTGAAGTGCCAGACCTTCAGCTTGTCCTCGCTGTAGACCAGTTCGCGCGGCGTATTGGCGTATTCAGGCTCCCGCATGCTGCGCAGATTCGACATCCCCTGTGCCAGCTTGCGCTGGAAGGTGGCGATGTCGCCCATCACCCTGGCCGGATCAATCCGCATTGGCGTGTACATGACGCGATCTCCTTATTTGCGCGTGGCTGAGCGGGCGCGACTCGCTGACGCGGCACGGGATGTCGGTGACTTGGTCGCCTTGCGGGAAGCCGGCTTGCGAGATGCGACTGCCGCAGGTTTGGCTGCGACCTTCCTTCTCGGTGCAGCCGCCGACTTTGCCGGAGACTTCTTGCCGACTGCAGCTTTCGATACGGGAGCCACCGAACCCGTGGCGGCATTCAACTGGCGCTTCACCTCGGCCAGCTGCCTGCGCAGCTCAGCCACCTCATCGACGCGGTCAT
>JAPHUU010000398.1 GCA_026193555.1 Rhodanobacter sp. | reverse complement strand
GCGAGCGCGCCCGGGCCGAGGAAGATCGGTTCCGGCGCCGCCTGGTTGGTCGACTTGCGGTTGTTGTACAGGCCGCGCATGTACCAGGTGACGTTGTCGGTGACGTTGTAGCGGGTCTGCGCGAAGATCGCGTTGCGGGTGCTGGGGGTCAGCAGCATGTTGTAGCGGCCGAAATTGAAGCGGTCGGCACTGGTGAAGTGATGGTAGTCGCTGGGGTAGGACGGATTGCTGTTGGGGAAGCTGCCGTTCGGCGTGACGCTGACGGTGCTGCCGGTGCCGTCGGTGAAGATGAAACGACCGGTCGGCGTGGCTGAGCTGCAGTTGTCCAGTCCGGTGCCCGGTACGCACTCATTGCCGGACTGGCCCCAGGCGCTGGAACTGATCGCGTCCTGCTTGACGTGGCTGATGTCGACGAAGAACTCGTAGCGGTCACCCTTGCCGCCCAGCGACACGTCGGCATTGGAAGTGGCGCCGCCCCTGAGGTTGCTGTAGTTGCCGTAATAGAAATTGGCGGCAGCACCCTTCTGCGAGCGCTTGGTGATGATGTTGACCACGCCGGCCATGGCATCGGAACCGTACAGCGCCGAGGCGCCATCCTGCAGGATCTCGATGCGGTCGATGATGCTGGCCGGGATCGTGTTCAGATCCACTGCGGCCGACACGCCCGAGGCCGAGCTTTCATTCACCCAGCGGATGCCGTCGACCAGGATCAGCACGCGCTTGGCGCCCAGATTGCGCAGGTCCAGCGTGGCCGAACCGGAGCCGACGCCGCTGCCGTCCGGCGGAAAGCCGAAGTTGCCGGCCGAGTTGAACTTGGTGTTGAGTGCGGAGCCCGATGAGCTCAGCTGCTGCAGGATATCGCCGATGCTGGTGAGGCCGCTCTTGGCGATATCCGCCGAGCTGAGCGTGATCACCGGCACCTGGGTGGCCATGTCCGCGCCCCGGATGCGCGAGCCGGTGACTTCGACGGCCTGCAGGGTGGTAGTGGTCTTGGTAGTGGGCGGGCTATTTGCCGCTGGCTGATCCTGTGCCTGAGCGGCCACCGAGAGGGTGGCGATGAGTGCGCTGGAGAGCGCCAGTGCGAGTCGGTTGTGGCGTAGTGAGCGATGCATGAGATGTTCCCCGCTAATGTGTGGTGGTATCGGGATCCTCATGGTGACGACGCTTCTCGAGTTCAGCTACTCGACCTGTCGAGCGCTTGGCGACCTCCTCTCCGAAGGTGCGCTTGTCACCATGATCCGGTGGATGGAATGCAGGTGGTCACATTCCCGTGGAGCAGCGAACTTTCCGTGGCCGCAACCCCTCTCCCTTCCATGCGAAATTGTTAAATTGAACGAAAGATTGCAGGCCCGACGGGAGCTTCCCACGAAGACCTGTGAAAAAAAAGTGCAATTCAACCACTTTCGCCGGCTTGCGCCTCGCCGTATTCAGCGGCCGTATCGTTGCTGCAAAAATGCAAACACTGCCCGCAATCCCATCGCCTCGCCGCCGCGCGGGCGGCCGGGGCGGTCGCTGTCGTTCCAGGCGTAGGTATCCAGGTGCAGCCAGGGGATGTCTTGCGGCACGAAGTGCTCCAGATACAGGGCAGCGGTGATGGCACCGGCATGGTGCGAGGGGCTGCCATTGGCAAAGTCGGCCAGGCTGGATTCGAGCATCTTGCGGTACCGCCGCCACAGCGGCAGCTGCCACAGCGGATCATCGACCGCCTGGCCGGCGGCGATCGCCGCGCCGGCCAGTTCATCGCGGTTGCTGAACAGGGCGGGCAGGTCGGGGCCCAGCGCCACCCGGGCGGCACCGGTCAGGGTGGCAAAGTCGATCATCAGTGCGGGTTTCTGTTCGGCGCCGTAGCTCAGTGCATCGCACAGCACCAGGCGTCCCTCGGCGTCGGTATTGTCGATTTCCACGGTGTGGCCGGCACGGGTGGTGATCACCTCGCCCGGGCGCATCGCATTGCCGGCCACCGCATTCTCCACCGCGGGAACCAGCAGCGTCAGCCGCACCGGCAAGCCGGCCCGCATGATCAGGGCGGCCAGCGCGATGGCATGCGCGGCGCCGCCCATGTCCTTCTTCATGTTGCGCATGCCGCCG
>JAPHUU010000100.1 GCA_026193555.1 Rhodanobacter sp. | reverse complement strand
TTGCCCGCCAGTTCGTTGAAGCGGCGCACCGACGCGGCGCATACGCCGGTGTCGATGCTGGGGAAGATGTTGAGCACCTTGCGCTTGCCCGCAAAGGAGGCCAGCGAAACATCGGCCAGGTCCTTGGCCACCAGGGTGAATCCGGGAGCCTGCTGCGCGACCGCGGGAAACAGGCCATCGACCCGGACCAGCTGGCCCTTGAGAGTAACTTCGGACATGGGGGATCTCCTCTATGTAAAGCGCCAAGTAAAGCACGACGGCCCTCCCGCTGACGACCGGGCGGTGCTGGCCGTACTCGGCGACGATCCCGGCCCGGTGGTCATCAAGCCATGCCCCACAGAGGCCCTCCCAACCGCCACGCGCGTTGTAAATGCCCTGCATCAGTGCGGCAACTCGGTCATGCATCCAGCATGGGATTCCCGTTTCCGGAAGGTCGAAGATGCGCATCGCAACCAGCCCAGAATTCCAGCCAGCATGATGGCCGCCCTGCCACTGCCCGCGAACGGCGCACGCGACCATACGCTGGATGCCTGCTTTCTCGGCCCCTATGGTGAAAACGACACCTTGCTGGAAAAGCTGTTGGTCGAATTCCTGCGCGACCATGTCTACTGGCGGCGCAATTTCCACCCGGAAGATCCACCGGCCATCGCCACGGCCTCCGCACAACACCCCGACTACCTCGCGTTCGAGGCGCGCATGCGCCGCGAACTGCACCAGCTCTCGGCGGCACTGAAAAAGTCGGTGCCGTTCCACAGCCCGCGCTACATCGGCCACATGGCGTCCGACCTGCTGCTGCCGGGGCTGGCCGCGCAGATGCTGACCCTGCCCTACAACCCCAACAACGTCAGCGAGGACGCGGCGCCGGTCACCGTCGACATGGAGGTGCAGGCAGGCCTGCAGCTCGCGCGCATGCTCGGCTATCCGCACGATCCCGCGCTGCCGGCCTGCGCCTTCGGCCACCTCACCTCCGGCGGCACGCTGGCCAACTACCAGGCCTTGCGGCTGGCGTTGGCCCTGAAGGCATTCCCGGTGGCGCTGCGCGCCGCCAAGGTACCGGATCTGGATTTGCCGGCCGACGACTGGAGCGCGTTCAACCTCACCGCGGCCGACACCATCGTGCTGCTGGAACAGTGGCAGGCGTGGCTGGCTGCGCAAGCGCAGGGCGAACGCACGCATTGGCACAAGCGGGTCGAGGCGGAGCGGATCGAGCAACGCGGAATGGCCGACTTCTTTGCCGTGCATCCTACCCTGCGCGTGCCACTGGTACTGGCTCCGGTCACCGCGCACTACTCCTGGAGCAAGGGGCTGAAACTGCTCGGTCTGGGCAGTCAACAGCTGCATCTTGTGCCGACCCGTGGCATGCGGCTGGATCCGCAGGCACTGGCCGAAACGCTCGCCGCATGCGTGCGCGACCGGCAGCCGGTGCTGCTGTGCGTGGCGGTGCTTGGCAGCACCGAGTACGGCACCATCGATCCGATCGATGCCGTGCTGGCCGCGCGCAAAGATGCCCGCACGCAGGGTCTGGATTTCTCCGTGCATGTGGATGCCGCCTGGGGCGGTTACCTGGCCACCCTGTTTCGTCGCGAAGACGGCAGCCTGCGCTCGCGCGACGAAGTGGCTGAGGATTACGTGCATTTCCCCACGCCGGACGTGCACGCGGCGTTTGCCGCGCTGGGCGACACCGACTCGGTGACCGTGGATCCGCACAAGCTCGGCTATCTTCCCTATGGCACCGGCGCCTTCATCTGCCGCGATCACCGCGCCATGACGCTGCTGGCCGAGCGTGCCGATTACGTGTTCCACGGCAGCACGCCCGGCGATTACCTGACGCGCTATCGCAACCTCGGCCAGTTTGTGCCGGAGGGCTCCAAGTCCGGCGCCGCGGCCGCCGCCGTATACGTGACACACAAGGTCCTGCCGCTGGACCATCAACACTTCGGCCGACTCCCCAGGACCACCGTGCGCGCGGCCGAAATCTTCACCGCGTGCGCGCAGCGGTTTGCACTGGATGTCGCCGACGTGATGCACGTACTGGTGCCGTTCGCCCCGGACAGCAACCTGGTCTGCCTCGCCCTGAATCCGCGCGGCAACCACGACGTGGCCCGGGCCAATGCATGGGTCCGTGCACTGCACGACACCCTGCGCTGCGATCCTAGCCAGCCGCTGCAAATGAAGGAATTCTTCGGTTCGGTCACCACCCTGCGACCGGACATGCTGGGGCCGCTGGAGATGCAGCGGATTCTCGACGCGCTGGATCTGGACCCGGACAGCCTCGCCGGCGACGGCAGTGACGATCGACTGGTGATCCTGCGACACACCTTGATGAACCCGTTCCTGATCGACCACGAAAACGAGATCAGCTACATCGAGCGCTACTTTGAATTTCTGCAGCGGAGGGTGCGCGCGCCTGTCCTGTCTGCCGGCATCGCGGCTCGGTGATGAAAGACGAAACTCACCCGCGGCCGCCTGCCTGACCCGGCAAGGCCTTGCATGGTGCGGCCACATGCAGGATCGTCAGTGCAACATCCTCCTCCAGACGCACCGATGACGCCGCAAGCTCCCCGCGCGATTCCCACAGATACCACCCCGGTCGAACGCAGCGATCCGGACCGACCCACCACACGGCGGTTCGCGATACTCGGCTACGGTCGCTTCGGGCGCGCGTTTGCAGAACTTGTCGTGCAGGCCGGCCATGTGGCCCGCGTCTACGACCCCCACGCAGGCGTGCCCGATGAGTATGCGGCGGCGACGGCCGCAGAGGCCGTCGATCAGGCCGAGTGGGTGGTGCTGGCCATGCCGGTGCCGCATATGCGCGACGCCTTGCTCGCGCTGCGGCCATACCTCCACCCCGAACATACGGTGATCGATGTCGGCAGCGTCAAGATGCATCCCTGCGCCTTGCTCGACGAAGTACTTGGCACAAGGATTCCCCATGCCGGCACCCATCCGCTGTTCGGCCCGCTCAGCCTAGCCCGCGACGAGCGACCGCTGCGTGCGGTGATCTGCGCCAGCCCGCGGCATCCCGGTGCCGCGACCCGAACCGCACACATGCTTGCCGGACTCGGCTGCGAGGTGATCACGCAGGATCCGTCGACCCACGATCAGGCGATGGCCAGCACCCACGCGCTGGCGTTCTTCATCGCCAAGGGCCTGATCGAGATGGGCGTGGACGACGACCTGACGGTGGCGCCGCCCTCGTTCCAGGGCCTGAAGCACATGCTGGCGGCGGTGCGCGGCGACGCCGGGCATCTGTTCGCGGCGATCCAGCAGGAAAACCCGTTTGCCGCCGAGGCGCGCACGCAGCTGATCGCATCGCTGGGTCGCATCCACGAGCAGCTCCTCGGCGACGCCGACGATGCTACGCTCGCCATTCCGGGCCGTCCCGAGCACCGCACATGAACTTCCGTGATCCTCACCCCGTTCACGCCCCTGGCCGGCACGGCCAACGGCGCGCCTGAGAGGCTGAGAGGCCATGCCGATGATGAGCCGCACGCTGAACTCGATCACGGTGCTGTGGCGAACGGCGAGGAACGGACTCAGCTGCCACCGCATGGTTCCCGGGGGATGCCGACTGCAGCAGACCCATCTGGTGCAGGCCCGGATCCGCGCGCTGGCACCGGTGATCGCCGTGCTGATGCTGGCGTGGATCCCGATCGACGCGGCCAGCCTGAGTCGCGCCGAGTTCTGGCACATCCTGCCGCTGCGACTGGCACTGGCGGCAAGCCTGCTGCTGCTCGTGCGCGGTGCCGTACGGCTATCGGCGAACATGGCAACCACGCTGTTCGTCTGGCTGCAGGCGCTGGCCTTCGTCGGGATGGAGCTTTGCCTGCATCCGGCGCAAGGCGACTTGTTGCGGGTTGGCTACGGCCTCTTCCCGTTCATGGTCGGCGCACAACTGGCCATCTTTCCGCTGCCATGGGGGTGCAGCCTGCGCATCGGATCGGCAGCCCTGGCAGTCCTTTTCGTGCCCGCGCTGGCCGGGGTTCGCCCACCGGATATCGCACTGCGCGATGCACTGTGGCTGCTCGGGGTGATCCTCTTGCTCGCGGCGTGGGCCGGCCACACACAACTGAGATTGCTGACTGACCTGCTGGCCGCACGCGACGATGCATCGCACGATCCGCTGACCGGTCTGGCCAACCGGCGTTCGGCCGAACTGCGACTGGCCGCCGATCGTGCGCACGCATTGCGCCTGAACGAGCCGCTTTCGCTACTGATGCTCGACCTGGATCATTTCAAGCAGATCAACGACCACTGGGGTCATGCCGCGGGAGACCGGGTGCTGAAGGCGACGGCACAAGCGCTGCGCGACGAACTGCGCGGCGCCGATCTGCCCTCGCGCTTCGGCGGGGAAGAGTTCCTCACGATCCTGCCTGGCACTGACGCCGCGCGCGCGCTGGATGTCGCCGAACGCATCCGCGAACGCATCGCGAAGCTGACCATCGCGGTTCCGGGTGACACCATCCAGATCACCGCCAGCATCGGTGTCGCCACCATTACCGAGGGTGAATCGGCGCAGAAGCTGGTCGCCCGCGCCGACGTGGCGCTCTACCGCGCGAAGGACAACGGCCGCGATCGTTGTGCCTTCGCCGCACTCGACACCATCGAGCCGGCGCCGCCCTGAACTCGCGCTTGACCTGGGTCAGTGCGCATCGGGCGGGAACCGGCGAGGCTGCATGACCCGATCGGGCATTCACCCATGAGCTTCCACGATTTACGCTCCTTCCTGAGCCGACTTGCGCAGAGTGGGCAACTGGTCCATGTCACCACCGCCGTCGATCCCCGACTGGAGTCGACGGCGCTGTGCTTGCGCGCGCTGCGCGAGGGTGGCCCGGCGCTGTTGATGGAACAGCCCGTGGGCTCGAACCACGCGATGCTGGGCAATCTGTTCGGCCATCGCCGGCGCATCGAATTGGCGCTGGCCGGGCGGCCACTGGCCAGTCTGCGCGAACTGGGCCAGCTGCTCGCCTCAATCAAGGAGCCGCGCTGGCCCTCCAGCCTGCGCCAGGCGCTCGCCACCTGGCCGGAACTGGCGCAGCTGGCACATGTGGCGCCGCAGCGGGTGCGCGAGGCGGCGTTCGAGCACGAAACCTTGCAGGGCAGCGAGATCGACCTCTCGCGCCTGCCGATCCAGCACTGCTGGCCCGGCGACGCCGGACGCCTGATCACCATGGGCCTGGTGGTCATCCGCGGCACCCGGCAGCCGCGGCAGAACGTGGCGATCTACCGCCAGCAGGTGATCGGTCCGAACCGGGTCATCATGCGCTGGTTGCCGCATCGTGGCGGCGCGCTCGACTATGCCGACTGGAAGGCCGCGCACCCGGACCAACCCTTTCCCGTGCTGGTGGCGATCGGCGCCGATCCGGCCACCATGCTGGCGGCGGTGGCGCCGGTGCCCGACACCCTGTCCGAATATGAATTCGCCGGCTTGCTGCGCGGCCAGCGCACCCAAATCTGGCCAAGCAAGCTGACCGGCCTGGATGCACCGGCCGGCGCGGAGATCCTCCTCGAAGGTTTCATCCATCCCGGCGACACCGCGCTGGAAGGGCCGTTCGGCGACCACACCGGCTACTACAACGCGCAGGACCATTTCCCGGTACTGACCATCGAGCGCATGCACCTGCGCAAGGACGCGATCTATCATGGCAGCTACATGGGTCGCGCCCCGCACGACGAACCCTCGGTGCTGGCGCTGGCGTTGAACGACATCTTCGTGCCGATCCTGCAGAAGGTGTTTCCGGAGATCGTGGACTTCTACCTGCCGCCGGAAGCCTGCTCGTACCGCATCGCGGTGGTCAGCATCCGCAAGCAGTACCCCGGCCATGCACGGCGGGTGATGATGGGCATCTGGTCGTACCTGCGCCAGTTCACCTACACCAAGTTCGTGATCATCACCGACGATGACATCGACGTGCGCGACTGGTCGCAGGTGATCTGGGCACTGGCCACCCGGGTCGATCCGGCGCGCGACTCGATGCTGGTCGAGAACACCCCGATCGACTACCTGGATTTTTCCAGCCCGGCGCCGAGTCTCGGCTCGAAACTCGGCATCGACGCCACCAACAAATGGCCGTCCGAAACCAGCCGCACCTGGAGCAAGCCGATCGTGCTCGACCCCACCGTGGAGCACCGGGTCGATGCGCTGTGGGCGACGCTTGCCGGTTCAACTTCCGGCTGACGGGTCGACCGCGTCGATCTCTGCAACGCCCTCGCCCGGATCGGCGATCCACTCGCGTGCGCGTTGCTGCAAGGCGCGCCAGCAGCGCTCCCACTGTCCGTCGCGCGGCTGGGACCAGGCCAGCTGCAGCAATACCGCCTGCAGCCCCTTCAGTTGCTGCTGCGCGTTCGCCAGTTCGGCGAGCACCTGCTCGTGCTCGCCCTTGCCCACCATCAGGATCTTTCGATCGCGGCACACGCCGATGCACGGCTGCGGCGCCTCGATCTTGCCGCAGCCGATGCATTGCCAAGCCTGGATGTAGTCGATCAAGGGTCCGCCTCCGGATGTTTCTGCGTCACCACCCACTCGTGGCCATGGTCGTGGTGAGCTTCTTCACCACTCACCATGCTACGACCACGCGCCGCGGCGCAACCCTGATCGACATCAGGATTGCGCGACAGAGTGTCGCGCGACGAGCAAGTCGCGCGGATGGGAAGATGGTTGCAGTGGGCAATCCATGCCGACAACCCAGCGCCCGGTGATTCGTCTGACCCGTACCCGTATCCGTACCCGTACTATTCGATCGCGATGGGGATGGCTGGCACTGGCCGCCATCTGGCTGACGATCGTGGCACCGGTGGTATCGCAGACCCTGGGCAGCAGGGCCGCCGCGATGAATGGATCGTGCGCGCAGCAGGCAAATCCGCTGGATTCGTCGGCCACGCCGCATCCACGTCCGCCCCCCCACCCGATGACATTCTGCGGCTACTGCAGTCTGTTTCAGCACAGCTCGGTGCTCGCCAGCCTCGACTGGCAACCGAGCCTGCTGCCACCCGCGGCATTCCGACCGCTGGTCGCGACGCCATTCCCTTCCTGGTCCGGACATTCCATCCTCGCTGCCGCTCCGCGCGGCCCGCCAATTTCCGTGCATCGCTGATCATCGTTGATCCATGCCTGCCCGGTACCTTCCCGTGGCACGCGGAATTGTCAGAACTTTCGAGGAATACCCATGTCTCGCTTTACATCTTGCGAGCGCGCCACCGTGGCCGCGCCGCTACCCGTTGCACTTCTTTCACCGCATGCACTGGCCCATCGCCGGTTGTGCCAGACGATTGCCCTGGCCCTGTGCATCATCTCGCCGCCGTTGCTGGCGGACACTGGCATGCCGGTGCGCACGCTCGCTCCGATCGTGGTCACCGCCCCGATGCAGGACAACCCGCTCACCGTGGTCACCGATCCCAAGGCACCGCGACAGCCAGTGCCGGCCAGCGACGGCGCCGACTTCCTGAAAAGCATCCCGGGCTTTTCCACCGTCCGCAAAGGCGGCAGCAACGGCGACCCTATGCTGCGCGGCATGATCGGCTCACGCCTGGACATCCTCGTCAATGGCGGGCAAATCGGTGGTGGCTGCCCCGGTCGGATGGATCCTCCGACCGCCTATATATCGCCGCAGCTGTATGACCGCGTCACCGTGATCAAGGGGCCGGAGACCGTGTTGTACGGCCCCGGCAACTCGGCCGGCGTCGTGTTGTTCGACCGTGACTTCTCACACTTTGCCGTGCCGGATCATTCGGTGGATGTCACCATGCTGGGCGGCTCCCGGGGGCGCCATGACGTCAACGCGGACCTGCGCGCCGGCTCGCCAGGCGGCTACCTCGGCGTCAGCGCCAACCACACCCACTCACAGGACTATGAGGACGGCGACGGCCACCGTGTGCATTCCAGCTACGACCGCTGGAATGCGGACGTCACCGCCGGGTGGACACCCAGCGACGACACCCGGGTCGAACTGACGGCAGGCAAGGGCGATGGCCAGGCCGCCTATGCGTCCAGCAGCATGGATGGCGTCAGGTTCCTGCGCGAAAGCACGGCGCTGAAATGGGTGCAGCAACATCTGACGACGCATTGGGATCAGTTGCAGGTGCAGCTCTACAGCAACCACATCGATCATGTGATGGACAACTACACCCTGCGCCGGCCGAACCCGGCCAGCATGATGCCGATGGCGATGGCAGCCGACTTCGACCGCCACACCGGGGGCGGTCGCGTGGCCGGCACCTGGCGCTGGGATGA
>JAPHUU010000359.1 GCA_026193555.1 Rhodanobacter sp. | reverse complement strand
GTAGTCCCACTGTTCGTCGTGCTCGCCCAGCAGCTGCCCGAAATCCTTGTCGGCCGACACGATCACGCTGCGCCAGCCCAGCGCACGCAAGTTCCACACGGTGCTGCCGATCAGGTCGTCGGCCTCGAAGGTGTGGTCGATCATCAGATGAATGCCGAGCGCTTCGGTGATCGCGCGGCACTGCATGAACTGCCGTTCCAGATCGGGTGGCGGCAGCTCCCGGTTGGCCTTGTACGGCGGGTAGATTGCATTGCGGAACGAGCTGGTCAGCGAAGCGTCGAAGGCCACCGCGATGTGCTCGGGCCGGGCGCGTTCCAGCAGCTCGCACAGGAAGCGTGTGTAGCCATGCACCGCATTGACCGGATGGCCGTCGGTATCGTGGAACTCGTCCGGCATCGAGTGCCAGGCGCGGAACACGTACAGGCTGCCATCGACCAGATGGACGGTGGGCGGCACGCTGGCCGGCGCGTTCACGGGGTCCAGCTGCTGATGAGGTCGCCCAGCGCAGGGCGGTCGCGATCCGGCACGTCGAGCTGCGGCGTGCCCATGTGGACGAAGCCGATCACCTGCTCGGTCGCGCCCAGCCGCAGAACCGCTTTCACCTCGGCGTCATAGGCAGCCCAGCCGGTCAGCCACTGTGCGCCATAGCCCAGCGCATGGGCACCCAGCAGCAGGTTGTAGGCGACATTGCCGGCGCACAGCTTGCGCTCGATCTCCGGCACCTTGCTGTCGGTGTGCAGGCGGGCGACGACCACGATCACCAGCGGGGCGAAGGTGTAGCGCAGCCGTTCCTTCTCCTGCAGTGCCTCGGACAACGTCGGGTCGCGCTCGATTGCCAACGCTGCCAGACGCTCGCCGAAAACCCGCTTCGCCTCGCCCTGCAGGCGGATCAGCCGGAACGGCACCAGCTTGCCGTGATCGGGTACGCGTATCGCCGCTTCCAGCAGGGCCTGCAGTGTGGGCTCGTCCGGTGCCGGCTCGCCGAGCTGGCGCGATGGCACGGACCGGCGTTGCCGGAGCAGGGCAAGCGGATCGGACATGGATGAATTCCCGCTGGCGACGGTGCTCATGCTAGCCGGCGCCGCCGGAGTGGGCGTTGCCGGCCGGTTCCAGTTCAAACCATCGCTTGACCCGTGCCAGTGCCTCCCCATCGTCGCCCGCGCAGCGTGTGAACTCGTTGGTGATCGGCGAGTATTGATAGTCCCTGGCCCAGTCCCCGACGTTGGTCACGATTTCCCGCACCGCATGCAGCGTGTGGTCGATGTCGGCCATGGTGGTGCTGGGGTGGAACGACAGCCGCACCCAGCCCGGCTTTTCCGACAGGTCGCCGTGGTCGATGCGGTCGGTGATCGAGTGGGACAGCGAGGGGTCCACGTGCAGCAGGTAGTGTCCGTAGGTGCCCGCGCAGGAGCAGCCGCCGCGTGCCTGCACACCGAAGCGGTCGTTCAGCAGTTGCACGACCAGGTTGTAGTGGATGCCTTCGACATAGAACGAGAGCATCGCCAGTCGCTGCCGCCGCTCGGGCGCCAGCAGGTGCACGCCGGGAATCGCCAGCAGCGCGTCCATCGCGTAGGGCACGATCGCCTCCTCGCGCAGGCGCATGGCCTCCACCCCCATCTGGTTCTTCAGCTGCACCGCCAGCGCGGCCTTGATCGTCTGCAGGAATCCCGGCGTGCCGGCGTCCTCGCGCGCCTCGATGTCGTCGAGGAAGGAGTACTGCCCCCACGGATTGGTCCAGTTCACGGTACCGCCGCCGGAGTCGTCGGGAACGGTGTTGCGGTACAGCTGGCGGTTGAAGATCAGCACACCCGACGAACCCGGCCCGCCAAGAAACTTGTGCGGCGACCACAACACCGCATCGAGCTGCTCCTCGGCGTCGGCCGGGTGCATGTCGATGTCGACGTAGGGCGCCGAGGCGGCGAAGTCGATGAACACCACGCCGCCGGCGCGGTGCATCAGCCTGGCCATCGCGTGATACGGCGTGAACACGCCGGTCACGTTCGAGCAGGCGGTGAAGGAGCCGATCTTGACCGTGCGTGCCCGGTATTCGTGCAGCAGCGCCTCCAGCGCGGCGAGGTCGACCATGCCGTCCCGGTCTGGCGGGACCACCACCACATCGGCGATCGTCTCGTACCATGAGGTCTGGTTGGAGTGGTGCTCCATGTGGGTAATGAACACCACCGGCCGTTCCGCTTCCGGGATGTCGATGAAGCGGCGCAGCCCCTGCGGCGCCTTGAGCCCGAGGATGCGCTGGAACTTGTTGATCACGCCGGTCATGCCGGTGCCGGTGGAAATGATCAGGTCGTCGGCACAGGCGTTCACGTGCGCCTTGAGGATGCGGTGCGCCTCGTGATAGGCCAGCGTCATCGCCCGCCCGGTCTCGCTGCTCTCCGAGTGGGTGTTGCCGACGAACGGGCCGAAGCGCTCGCTCAGCGCGCGCTCGATCGGCGCGTAGAGGCGGCCGCTGGCCGTCCAGTCGGCATAGACGATGCGTTGTTCGCCATACGGCGAGCGAAACGTCTGGTCGTGGCCCACGGTGTTTGCGCGGTAGGGAGCGAAGTGTTGTTCGAGGGAATCCATGGACGATCTCGGGAAATAGTGTCAAACGGGCGTCAGGACTAGCGCCAGCGTGCACTTTACCGCACCGGCCAGAGCGACCGTTGCAGGCCGTCGCTTGCAGCCGGTCGGTCGGGTGGGGAATGCGCGCCGCCCGGGACTTGTTCCGGCCCTTGGCCGGCCCGGCATCAT
>JAPHUU010000290.1 GCA_026193555.1 Rhodanobacter sp. | reverse complement strand
TGCGCCATCACCCATACCCGCGACAGGTCGGCCACGGTGAAGCACGGCGTACTGCCCGCTTGCAGCAGCTGGCCGGGGGTGATCAGCTTTTCCACCACGGTGCCGGCGATCGGCGCACGGATGATGCCCTGGGCGTGCGTCACCGGCCGGCCGGCCTGGATCGCCTTGATCGTGCCGGCATCGACATCCAGCGCGACCAGCGCCTGCAGCGCGGCGTCGCGATCGGCCTCGGCGCCGACCGCATCGGTCTGCGCCTGCTCGGCCTCGCGCCGGGAAACGCCTTCGTGCTGCACCAGATCCTTGTCCGCATCCGCCAGCCGGCGCGCATTGCGTGCACCGATCAGCGCCTTGCGATAACCGTTGATCGCCGCGGAGAAGTCCGGCGAATCCACCAGCGCCAGCGGCTGTCCCTTGCGTACCTTGTCGCCGGGCGATACCAGCAGCCGTGCCACCGGACCGGAGAACGGCGCCAGCACGGCGGTCGCGTGGTCGTTGTCGAAGTCCACGACGCCGGTCGTGTCGACCGCGCGGTGAAAGCTGGATGGCGCCACCGCATGCAGGTGGATGTGCTGGCGCTGCGCCGGGGTCAGCGTTACGTCGTGCGGGGTCGCGGATGCCGCAGCCTGCGAATCGTGGTCGATCTTCGACGAGCAACCGGACAAGGCCAGTGCCGCGGTGAAGACGGCATACGCCAGCGCGCGATGGCGGTGCGGCGCAGGCGGCATCGCGCCAGGTGATCTACTTTTCATCGCTGTCCCGGGTTGTGGCGGTCTGACTGGAATGGGTCTGCTCAGGATCGGTGGGTGCATGTTCGGCGTCGATCGCATCGGTGCCATGCCACCAGCCGCCGCCAAGCGCCTGGAACAAGGCCGCCGTGTCGGCGTAACGATCTGCCTGAGCCTGTACCAGGGCGATCCGTGCCTGCTGATAGCCCTGTTCGGCGCTGAGCAGGGACAGGTAGCCGGCATAGCCGTCCTTCCATTGCCGCTGCGACAGATCGAGGGTGACCTTGGCGGCATCGGCGGCCGCGGCCGCGGCCTTCAGGCCCTCCGCATCCTGCTCGAGCGCCGCCAGGGTGTCCGCGACATTCTGGAAGGCGGTCAGCACCGTGCTGCGATATTGCTCGGCGGCCTGCACATAGGCGGCCTTTGCGGCGCGCTGCTGGTGCAGCAGCGTGCCGCCCTGGAAAACCGGCGCGGTCACCGCCGCACCCAGAGCCCAGAAGCCGGTGCCCGACTTGAACACCTGGCCGATCGCCAGTGCCGTGCTGCCGACGTCCGCCGTCAGCTCGATGTTCGGCAGACGATTCGCGGTCGCGATACCGACCTGGGCGCTGGCCGCATGCAGGTTGGCCTCCGCCTGGCGCACGTCCGGCCGCTGCGCCACCAGCGCCGACGGCAGGCTCAGCGGAAGCTCCTGCGGCAAGCGCAGACTCGATAGCTCGAATTTCTCGGCCGTTGCCTGGCTCGGGAAGCGCCCGGCCAGCACGGCCAGCAGATCGTGTTGCTGGGCCAGCTGCTTGATCAGCGGCGGCAGCGTGGCCTTGACCTGCGCCAGCTGCGATTCCTGCGCGGCAAGGTCAAGTCGCCCGGCGTAGCCCTTGCTCAGCTGGTAGCGCAGGATCTTCACCATCTTCGCGTTGCTCGCGATGAGCTCGCGCGTCGCATCGATCTGCGACCGCAACGAGGCCTCCTGCACCACGGCGGCCACCACGTTGGTGCTCAGCGTGATTCGCGTCGCGATCATCTGGAAGCGCACCGCCTGTTCCTGCGCCTTCAGCGACTCCACCGTGCGCCGGTTCAGGCCGAACACATCGGGCACATACGACACGCTGACCTGCGGCGTGAACAGGTTGTATAGAAACGCGTTGTTGCTGGGCACGGCGGCCAGTGCGCCGGATGGATCCTGCGCGCGGCTCGCCGAAAAACCCGCCGAGACGCTGGGGTAATAGGCGCCGCGCCCGGCCAGCACATTCTCCCTGGCCGCGGACAGCGCCGCCTGCGCCGCCTTGAGGTCGGGGTTGCCGGCCAGCGACTGTTCGATCAGCGCGTTGAGCGACGGCGAGTGGAACAGCGTCCACCACTGGGCGGGGATGTCGCTTCCGCGGGTAAAGCGCTGGGCTTCCCCGCCCGCGACATTCGCACTGGCCACGGTCGCGGAAACCGGGTGGGCGGTGTAATCGCTGACCGCCGGAGCGGCGGGTCGCTTGAAGTCCGGTCCCACCGCGCAACCCGCCAACAGCAGCACCACCGCCATCGCGAGCAGGCGCCGGCTCGGTGCAAGCCACGGCGCGGCGGCCGATGAGACATCGCTGGCCACTCGATCCTTCGCTCGTCCTTTCCCGGCCACCTCATCGATCCACGGTTGATTCATGCGGCGTGTCTTCAGGCAAGGAAAGGGCAGGGCAGATTGGAACGATATAACATATCAACGCGTGACGAAAGACCTGCCGAAAGTCACTGCCGCGGCAGCCACTCGGGGGAGGGTTTCTTCGGCATGATCAAACGCGAACGCGTCCGCCGTCGCCGCTACTTGACCCTGGTCGAAGCACGGCCCGACGTCTTTCTTGACTATATCGAACGCTTCCACAATTCCCGGATGCAACGCAGAATCGAAGTCCGGGATCAGGCCTTCACGGCCTTGACTCAACCGTCCGCGAAAATGGGGTAGAACCCCATGCAGGAGAGTCGCGCCGAACGGCAGCAATGAATGGGTCGGCCACAGCTGCCCGGCCGTCCTCAGCGCCGCAAGGGCAGCTTTGGATTCACCATTTGCGAACAAATGTCCGCATGGTTTGACCCGGGCCCGTTCGGAATGTGGTTGGTCGTGGCTTGTCCTCATCTCCCGCGATGAAAACAAAGTGGTCGCCTTCGAGCTTGTAGATGGCGGGCAGCGCCTCACCCCTATTCGCTCCCATGGAATCAACCCAGGTAATTTGCCTGGGGGCAGCCGAAGCGTCGATCGTGAACGTTCCCTCCAGCAGCAGCGTGCCTTCAATGGTCCGGACTGCAAAATGGTTGCCCGTGAATCTGCAGAGCGCACCCGGAGCGCCATGGTCATCAGGCGGGTTGGAAATACCATCAGCCTCAAGGTCCGTTTGCTCCCACGCACCTTGCAGGGCCGCCAGGTCACGGTCCGAGTCAGTCAAATGCAGGTCTTCCGGAATTTGTGACATCTCAATCCTTGATGGGAAGAAAAGGGGCCGGGTTCATTGAATCACGCGCGGCAAATTAACATGCCACCCCCTTCTTCCCGTAAAGGCTTGCCCCGTATGGGCTGTGGTGCAGCCCCTGCATGCCAATCACCCGCACGTTTCCAGGAGGAGCCTCGAGCTTTTCCGATGGAACTATCTGTTTGGCCGTTTGGAAGTCCATATGAGTTCCAAATTCACGATGTGTAAACACGCGATTGAGATTTGGCAGATCTTTTTTTCTGTCGATGCGATAACTAGTGAAAGCAAGAATTCATTTCGTTGAATATCGCTTTGAAAAGGATGTTTTTCACGCGATGAAAGCAGTGTCGCATCCGTGCATTTGGTTCCGACAAGTTAGGGGCTGCGGGTCTTCCGTGTTACCGTTGGTTCACACCTGATCACAAGAAACTGGACCGACACGCCTTCCGTGTCCGTGGCCAGCGGGAGGTTTTCCCCGTGCCGCGGCTTTCTGTTGCGAGAGCCTCTTGCCAGAACGCGAGATTGGCGTGTTAACCCGACCAAGGGCTGATGCCAAAAATCAAAGTCGAACATCTCACCAAAATTTTCGGGCCCCGCCCGCAGCACGCGTTGCGCATGCTTGATCAGGGGGTCAGTCACGCCGATATCAGAGCGACCGGAAATGCCGTCGGTATCGCGGATGTCTCGTTCGAAGTGCAGGAAGGCGAGCTGCTTGTTGTGATGGGACTCAGCGGCAGCGGCAAGTCGACCCTCATCCGTTGCCTCAATCGCCTCAATACGCCCACGCGTGGCTCGATTCACATCGATGGGGAAGACATCACGCGCTACGATCGCGAGCAACTGCTGGCGTTGCGGCGGCGCAAGATCAGCATGGTGTTCCAGCATTTTGCACTGTTTCCCTATCGCACGGTGGCCGACAACGCTGCCTATGGACTGGAAATTCAGGGTGTCGATGAGAAGGTGCGACGCGAGCAGGCGATAGAGGCACTCGAACTCGTCGGACTCAAAGGTTGGGATGGCGCCTACCCGCATCAGCTCAGTGGTGGTATGCAGCAACGTGTGGGCCTGGCACGGGCGCTGGCTGTGAAATCCGACATCCTGCTCATGGATGAGGCGTTCAGCGCGCTGGATCCGTTGATCCGTCGGGACATGCAGCACGAATTGGTGTCGCTGCAGCAACGCATGAAGAAGACCATCGTCTTCATCACCCACGATCTTGATGAAGCGCTGCAGCTCGGCGACCGCATCGTGTTGATGAAGGACGGCGGCATCGTGCAGAGCGGTACGCCGGAAGACATTCTCAACAATCCGGCGAGTGCTTACGTCGAACGCTTTGTCGAGCATGTGGACATGTCTCGCGTGCTGACTGTGCGCTCGGTAATGCATCCGGCCCGTGTGGTGGGTTACCCACAGGATGGCCCGCGCACCGTGTTGCACAAAATGAATGAGGAAAACTACAGCAGCCTGCTGGTCGTGCGGCGCGACTACACGCTGCTCGGCTCGATCTCGCTGGACGTTGCCGTCGAGGCGGCCCGTGCTGGCAAGCGAGTCATTGACGGTCTGGTCGAGGAAACACCGACGATCGGACTGGATGCGCCGTTGATAAGCGTCATCAACATTCTCGCTGAATGGCCACAGGCCTTGCCGGTGGTGGACGAGGCAGGCAAGTTGCTCGGCATGGTCACGCGTGCCGGAGTGATTTCGGCGCTAGCCGTGAGCAACTCTTCGGAAGATGCCGATGCTGCCAGTTCGAATGGCACGCTCGAGAGGAGCGAAAGCACATGAGCTTGAACATTCCCAAATTCCCCTTGGCGCACATCATCGATGTCTCGCTGGACTGGCTCACCACCCACTTCGCGTTCATCACCAAGGCGCTGAGCCATGCCGTTTCGATTGCCATCGACGGCGTCACGACGGCGCTGCTGTGGCTGCCTCCGTGGTTGCTGATCGCGGCGGTTGCTCTGCTCGGCTGGCGTGTTGCCGGGCGACGTGTGGGCCTGTTTTGCGCGTTGGGTCTGTTGTTCGTGTGGGATCTGCGATTGTGGCCGGAGACGCTGGAGACTTTCACGCTGGTGCTGATCTCCACCGTGATCGCGGTGGCCATCGGTTTGCCGTTGGGCATCGCTGCTGCGCTCAACCGCAGGGTTTCAAAAGTGGTGATGCCGACTCTGGACGTCATGCAGACCATGCCGGCCTTTGTGTATTTGATTCCGGCGATCCCGTTCTTTGGTCTGGGTGCAGTTTCGGCCAGTGTGGCGACGGTGATCTTCGCCACGCCGCCAACCATCCGACTGACCGCGCTGGGTATACGCCAGGTGCCGACCGACCTGATCGAGGCGGCTGACGCCTTTGGTTCCACCCGGCGGCAGAAATTGTTGAAGGTGCAATTGCCAATGGCGATGCCAACGATCATGGCCGGCATCAACCAGACCATCATGCTGTCGCTCTCCATGGTGGTGATCGCCGCCATGATCGGTGCAGGCGGACTCGGCGGAAAAGTCTGGCAGGCGATCCAGCGGCTTGAGCCGGGCAAGGGCTTCGAGGCCGGTATCGCCATCGTGATTCTGGCGATGATCCTCGATCGCATCACCCAACGCATCGGGCGTCAGTCGTCTTCAAGTAGCGCGAAATGAATCGCGCAAATAACCACAGGAATTTTCCATGAAATCTGCACACTTTCGACTCCGCACCATCATCGCGAGCGTGCTTGCCGCCGCCGTCCTCGGTGGTTGCTCCCAATCGGCAGATGAGACCCCAGCCGCCAAGACCGCCACATCCAGTTCGGTCGCTTCGCCGGCGACATCTGCTTCGGGCGATATCAAGCTGGTCTATGTGGAGTGGTCGAGCTGCACCGCCGCCACGAATGTCATCAAGGCTGTGCTCGAGCAGCAGGGCTTTCACGTCAACGCCATTGCGGTAAGCGGCGCGGCGATGTATTCGGCGTTGGCACATGGCGATGCCGACGCCACGGTCTGCGCCTGGTTGCCGAGCACGCAAGCGAACTACTACACGAAGACCAGGGACGAGTTGAGCAATCTTGGCCCGAACATGTCCGGTACCAGGATCGGGCTGGTGGTTCCCGACTACGTGACGATCAACTCCATCGGCGAGCTTGCGGCGAACGCGGACAAATTCCAGAACCGCATCGTCGGTATCGATCCGGGAGCGGGTGAGATGGGGATCACGCAAAAGGCGATTGCCGCGTACAAGCTGCCCCTCAAGCTGGTCGATGGCAGCGGCGCGACCATGGCCGCCGCACTCAAGGATGCGATCGACAATCACCAGTGGATCGCCGTCACCGGATGGACGCCGCACTGGATGTGGGCCCGCTGGCAGCTGAAGTACCTGAGCGATCCGAAAGGCATCTTCGGTGGTGCCGAAGATATCGACACGCTGGTGCGCAAGGGCCTGAAAAAGGACATGCCCAAGGCCTATGCGACGCTCGATGCATTCAAATGGACGCCTGCAGACATGCAGCAGGTCATGGCTGCCAATCAGGAGCCGGGAGCCGATGCGCAGGATAACGCCAGCAAGTGGGTCAAGGCGCATGCCGACCTGGTCTCCGGCTGGGTGTCTGCCAAGCCCTGATCTTTTCAGCCGCCCGGGGCAGTTTGCTTCGGGCGGCATCGTTCACCGGTGCACGATGCCGCCGCATGACCGTGGCATGTGTCCCGTTGCTGTTTCGTGAAGTTGCCTGCCGGCTTGATCAAGCCGGCAGCAGTGCGTCTCAGCATTTCAGCAAGGCAATCAAAGGTAATCATTCAATGACATTCAAGCCAATGGCACTGGCCGTGACGGCAATACTCGGCATTTGCCTGGTCGGTCCGGCGTTCGCCAGCAGTTCAAGCACGTCAACCGTACGAGGCGATGAGGGCACGGTTGCGCAAAAGATGGCGCTCATGCAGGCGCATATCGACGACATGCAGAAGCAGCTCGATGCGCTGCGTCTTGCCCAGGCCGGCACACCGGTAGCGGCAGCGGGGACATCTTCGTCAGCGGTCGCGGCCGGCGGTATCGCCACGGCGGCGTCGAAGATTGCGGCCAGCACACTGGCGCAGGCCGCGCCGGCTGGCAAGGAGGGCATCAAGCTCGGCGGTGCGGTACGTTTCCAGTACAGCAACGAGAGCTACAACAAGGGTAACCAGCATCGGGCGGGCGACGGCGATTTCGATATCTTCCGGCTCGACCTGAACGGCACTGTCCATGGCGTTGAGCTATCCGCGCAGTATCGCTTTTTTCAATACATGGGTTCGGTTCATCATGCGTGGGTGGGCTAC
>JAPHUU010000052.1 GCA_026193555.1 Rhodanobacter sp. | reverse complement strand
TCGATGCGGTAGGGCTCGGCGGTGCCCATCGGGAAGATGTCCAGCAGCGCGCCGCGCACCGCGAAGTCGCCGGGCTCGGCCACCTGCGGCACGTTGCGATAGCCGGACGACTCCAGCCGTCGTTTCTCGTGGGCCAGATCCAGCTTCTGTCCCTTCGCCAGCACCAGCCCGCTGCCGGTGATGTGCGCGCGCGGCGCGATCCGCTGCAGCAGGGTCGCCACCGGCACCACCAATACGCCGCGCTTCACGCTCGGCAGCTGGTACAGCGTGGCGATGCGCTGCGAGACGATTTCCGGCAGCGGGCTGAAGATGTCGTACGGCAGGGTCTCCCAGTCCGGGAAATGCAGCACCGGCAGGCCGCTGGCGAAGATCTTCAGCTCCGCTTCCAGTGCGTGCGCGCGCTGGGTGTCGCGGGTGACCGCCACCAGCAGGCCATCGTGCGAACGCGCCGCCTCGGCGATCAGCAGCGCACGGGACGAGCCATGGGGCGGCGTCCAGTAGCGGCGTTGCTTGGGGGTGGTCGGCAGCGGGGGGTGCGGGATCAGCTTGGGCATGGAGAACGCGGGCTCAGGGCGCTGCGTCGTGCCGCGCCGGGGGAAAGCGGACAAGTGTAACGCGACAGCCCCGGCGGGCCGGGGCTGTGGGGTGGTGCGTGGAAGCTGCAATCAGAGTTGCAGCGTGATCAGCTCGGTGCCGGGCTCGTCCGGAATCATGCGCTGACGGAAGCCGAGCTCCTTGCACAGGTTCAGCATCGGGCGGTTTTCCATCAGCACGAAACCCCAGATCTCGGACAGATGGCGGCCGCGGCAGTCGTCCACCAGCTGCTGCATCAGCAGCGCGCCGAGGCCGTGGTGGGTCCAGTCCTGTTCCACCAGTACCGAGAATTCCGCGCTGTCGGTGGCCTCGTCGACATAGATCCGGCCAACGCCGCGCATCTCGGCGGGGCTGACGGTCTCGTCCATCAGCACATAGGCCGATTCGATCGCCGGGTCCATCCGGCACAGCCGTTGCGCCATCGCATCGGGCAGCTCCGACATCGGATGCAGGAAACGGCGGCGCACCACCTCGGGTGACAGCCGGGTGAAGCAGCGTTGCATCGCGGCCACGTCGCTGGTGGCGATCGGGCGCAGATGCAACTGGCGACCGTCGTTGATGCGCACGTACTCGCCCTGGATCACCGGCGCATGGACAGAAGCGGCGAAACGCTCGTTGCTGGGCGGCGGCAACAGGGGTCGCCTCGGCGAGGCGGCGATGACGGAGGGAAAGGTCATGTTCATGGCCATACTTTACCGTATTGTGTGCACTGCAACATGAATACCCCGTGCGGCAATCGGCGCCGGAGACACGGCATTTTGTCGCAGCGTGGGCGTGGCGCCGACGCAGTGGGCGCCAGTGCCGGTTCGCGGTGATAATCCCGGCACACGCTGCATCGAGGGGAATCGCCATGGCCAGGCCAGGCAGAGGCATGACCGCGGCACAGCTGGAGGCGTTGTGCGGCCGGTGGCCGGGCGTCGCGCGTGATATCAAGTGGGGCGTCAACCTGGTGCTCAGCATCGATGGCAAGATGTTCGCGGTGACGCCTTTGGACGGCAGCGAGGGCGGGCGGCTGTCGTTCAAGGTGGCTGACGAGCGTTTCCTGGAACTCACCGACCAGCCCGGCATCATCCCGGCGCCGTATCTGGCGCGGGCGCGCTGGATATCGATCGTCGAGCCGACCCAATTCGCCACCGCCGAGCTGACGGCGTTTGTCCTCGACTCGCATGCGCTGGTGTGCGCGAAACTGACCCGGAAGCGGCAGGCGGAACTGGCGCCGTCGCCCACCCTCGCGAAAGGACGGACATGAATCAACATCTGGGTGCGCTGGCATTGCTGGTGCCGGACTACGACGAGGCGATCGCCTGGTACACGCGGGCGCTGGGCTTCGAGCTGATCGAGGATACCGACCTCGGCGGCGGCAAGCGCTGGGTGTTGCTGGCGCCGCCCGGCTCCAGCGAAACGCGCCTGCTGCTGGCCCGCGCCACCACGCTGGAGCAGAGCTCGCGCATCGGCAACCAGACCGGTGGGCGGGTGTTCCTGCTGCTGCACACCGACGACTTCCAGCGCGACTGGCAACGGATGCTGGCGCACGGCGTGCCATTCCGCGAAGCGCCCCGCGAAGAGCCCTACGGCACGGTCGCGGTGTTCGAGGATCTGTACGGCAATGCGTGGGATCTGCTGCAGCTGAAGCGGTAGTCGGGTTAGTGGTGAAGCGACCGCCGCAAGGGCGGTCGCTTCGCTACTGGTCAGCCAAGCATTTTCAGCAATGCCTTGGCGGCAGGCTCGGACGAGGCGGGATTCTGCCCGGTGATCAGCAGGCCGTCGGTGACCACATGCGGCTGCCAGTCGGCACCTTTGGAATAGCCGCCGCCGTTCTTCTTCAGCATGTCCTCGACCAGGAACGGCACGACATCGGTCAGGCCGACCGCCTCCTCCTCGGTGTTGGTGAAACCGGTGACTGACTTGCCCTTCACCACCGAACTGCCATCGGCGGACTTCGGGTGACGCAGCACGGCGGGTGCATGACAGACGGCGGCAACGGGTTTGCCGGCCTTGAGCATCGCTTCGATCAGGGCGATCGAGCTGGCATCTTCGGCCAGGTCCCACAGCGGGCCGTGGCCGCCGGGATAGAACACGGCATCGAAATCAGCGGCAGAAACGTCCTGCAACTTGCCGGTGCTGGCCAGCAAGGCCTGCGCCGGAGCATCGGCCTTGAACCGGCGGGTGTCGTCGGTCTGGAACGAGGCGTCATCGCTCTTGGGATCCAGCGGCGGCTGGCCGCCAAGCGGGCTGACCAGGGTGATGTCAGCGCCCGCATCCTTGAAGGCGTAGTAGGGCGCGGCGAACTCTTCCAGCCAGAAGCCGGTCTTTTCGCCGGTGTTGCCCAGTTGGTCGTGCGAGGTGAGGACCATCAGAATTTTCATGGAGATTCCTTTTTGCGGGGTATGAGGGGGGGCGCGGTGATCGCAGATGATTCAATCGCTGGCGACGCGCACCAGCAGCTTGCCGAAGTTGCCGCCCTTGAGCAGGCCGATGAAGGCTTGCGGCGCCTGGTCGAGGCCGTCGACGATGTCTTCGCGGAACTTGATCTTGCCTTCGCTGACCCACTGGCTCATCTGCGGCAGGAACTCGCCGTAACGATGGCCGTAATCGTCAAAAATGATGAAGCCCTGCATCTTGATGCGCCGGGTCAGCAAGGTCCCGGCAAGCAGGCCCAGACGATCCGGGCCGGGCGGCAAGGCGGTGGCGTTGTAGTTGGCGATGAGGCCACAGACCGGCACCCGAGCTGAGGTGTTCAGCAGCGGCAGCACCGCGTCGAATACCGCGCCGCCGACGTTCTCGAAATAGACGTCGATGCCTTGCGGGCAGGCCGCTGCCAGTTCGGCGGCGAAGTTCGCGCTGCGATGATCGACGCAGGCATCGAAACCCAGTTGCTCGACCACGTAGCGGCATTTTTCCGCACCGCCGGCGACGCCGACGCTGCGGCAGCCCTTGAGCCTGGCGATCTGGCCGACCACCGAGCCCACCGCACCGCTGGCTGCGGCGACCACCACGGTTTCGCCGGCCTTGGGCTGGCCGATGTCGAG
>JAPHUU010000223.1 GCA_026193555.1 Rhodanobacter sp. | reverse complement strand
GCTGCTGGCGCTCAACAGCTACGAGAACCGCGTGTGGCAGGTCGGTCTCGAAGACGCCGCACCGGTGATCGCCAAGTTTTACCGTCCCGGTCGCTGGAGCGACGCGGCGATCATCGAGGAGCACGCCTTTTCGCTCGAACTGGCAGCGGCCGAGCTGCCGGTGGTGGCCCCGCTGGCGTTCGGCGGCGACACCTTGCTGCATCACGGCGGCTTCCGCTACGCACTGACGCCGCGCCGCGGTGGCCGCGCACCGGAACTGGAGGCACTCGATCAGCTGCAGTGGCTGGGTCGCCTGATCGCGCGGATTCACGTGGTGGGCGCGCGGCAACCGTTTGCCCAACGCGGCCGGCTGGACCGCGAGACCATGGTGCAGCAGCCGATGCAGGCAGTGCTCGGCTCATCCCTGCTGCCGGAATCGCTGCACACCAACTATCGCGCCGCCGCGCGGCGCCTCGACGCCGCCATCGCATCGCGGATGGAGGCGATCGGGCCGGTGCGGCAGCTGCGCCTGCATGGCGACTGCCACCCGGGCAACGTGCTGTGGACTGATCATGGCCCGCATTTCGTCGACTTCGACGATGCCCGCAGCGGGCCGGCGGTGCAGGATCTGTGGATGCTCGCCAGTGACGAGCGCGCGATGGAAGCGGTGCTGGAAGGCTATCAACAGTTCCGCGATTTCGATCACACCGAGCTGGCGCTGATTCCGGCCCTGCGGGCGATGCGCCAGCTGCACTACGCCGGCTGGATTGCCTCACGCTGGCACGACCCGGCCTTTCCCGCCGGCTTTCCGTTCGCCGCCGAATCGCGCTGGTGGGAACAGCACGTCGCCGACCTGCACGAGCTGGCCGACGAACTGGCATGAACGCCCGCCTCCCTGTAGGAGCGCACCCTGTGCGCGAATGCCCTTTGTCCCGATAACATCCGAACGCTTTCGCCAACCCCTTTCGCGCACAGGGTGCGCTCCTACCCCTATTCTCATTCCGTTCGGAGTCCTGCATGCGCACCATCCTGTTCCGCCTGATCGGCATCCTCGAAATCGCCGGCGGCCTGTATGGCGTGGGCGCAATGCTGCGCCGGCTGCTGCCGCTGGGTACCACTCATGACAGCGTGCTCGCGCTGATCGGCCTGGCCTTGTTCGGCTTCGTGCTGGCCGCCGGCGTGCAGCTGGTCGATGGCAGTGAGCGCGGGGTGCGGATGTCGCGCTGGGCGCAGCTGCTGCAGCTCCCGCTGATCGCCACGCCGGTGTTCACCTACGCGCTGCATTGCGGTGCCTTCGTCCATATCTACACCACGCTGCATCTGGCGCGGCCCTGGCTGGACTCGAACTTCGGCAGTCAGGGGTTCGTGCTGGCGGTAGCCGGCCCGTCCGCCTCGCGCATCGGCGTCAACCTGCTGGCACTGCTCTCGTGGCTGGTGCTCAAGCTGCGCTGAAGCGTGCTCTCGGCCGGGCCGGCAACGGCGTCGGGGCGCAAGCCGGCTATCATGGGCGGATGAATACAGCCGCCACCACGTTGCCCGTCATCCGTCTGAAGTCCGACCGCGCCCCGGGTCACCCGTGGGTATGGTCAGCACAGCTCTACAAGCCGGAGGCCCGATTGCCGCCGGGCACGGTGGTCGAGGTGCACGATGCGAAGGACCGCTTCGTCGGCCGCGGCTTCTGGAACGGGCATGCCCGCATCGCGCTGCGTCTGCTGACCAACGATGTAGCCGAGCCGATCGACGCGGAATGGATCGCCGCCCGCATCGACCGCGCGGTACGGCTGCGCCGCGACTGGCTGCAGCTGGATCAGACCAGCGATGCCTGGCGAGTCATACACAGCGAGGGCGACGGGCTGTCCGGACTGATCGTCGATCGCTACGCCGACATCCTGGTGATCGAGTATTTCGCCGCCGGCATGTGGCGCTTCCGCGAGGCGATCCACGCCGCCTTGCTCACCCATTTTCCAGGGGCACGGTTGTACTGGTTCGCCGAATCACACGTGCAGAAGCAGGAGTCGTTCGACTGCCGCAGCCCCGACGTACCCGAAGCGGTCGCGGTGCACGAGCACGGCCTGAGCTTCCACGCCGCGCCTGGTTCCGGTCACAAGACCGGCTTCTTCGCCGACCAACGCGACAACCGCCGGCGCTTCGCCGAACTGGCCAGGGGCCGCCGCGTGCTCGACCTGTGCTGCAATGCGGGCGGCTTCGCGGTGCACGCGATGGCCGCCGGCGCACGCGAGGCGGTGGGCGTGGATCTGGATGCGAGCGTCCTGGACATCGCCCGCGCCAACGCGACCGCCAACAACGTCGCGGTGACGTTCGAGCAATCCGACATTTTCGATTGGGTGCGCGCCGCCGTCGCGCGCGGCGAGCGCTACGACGCGGTGATCCTGGATCCTGCCAAGCTCACCCGCGACCGCAGCAAGGTGATGGACGCGCTGAAGAAATATTTCGCGATGAATCGCATGGCGCTGGACATCATCCCGCCCGGCGGTCTGCTGCTGACCTGCTCGTGCACCGGCTTGGTCAGCGAAAGCGAATTCCTGGAAATGCTGCGCCGGGTGGCGCTCAACGCCGGCCGCGAGATCCAGGTGCTGCAGACCAGCGGCGCAGGCGCCGACCACCCCTTCCGCACCGATGTGCCGGAAGGACGTTACCTCAAGGCGGTGTATTGCCGGGTCGATTGAGTGCCCGTCGCAGCGGGCGAGACGCCCGCGCGTAAACTGCGCCCCAGCATCTTCCGGAGTCCACCATGCCCGCCACCGAACTGCTGCTGATCATCCTCATCGTCACCGTACTGGTGGTGATCGTGCTGCAGATCGCGGTGCTGCTGCGCGGTCGCGGCGATACCGGGCTGAGTGTGAAGCTGGACGCGCTGAAGGACGACAGCGCCCGCGTCGAGCGCACGGTTCGCGAGGAACAGCGCGCCGGCCGCGAGGAGTTGCAGCAGGGCTTCGACCGCTTTCGTGGGCATCTGGGCGAGCAGCTCAGCGGCATGTCGCAGCAGCAGGCCGAGCGTATCGATGGCTTCAGTCAGCGCCTGCTGCAGCTGACCGAGCGCACCGACAAAGGGCTGCAGACGCTGGAGCAGCGACTGGCCGAGGATGCGCGCAAGAGTCGCGAGGAATCAACCCAGACCCTGAACCGCTTTGGCGATCTGCTGCAGCAACGGCTGACCGACCTTACCGCCGACAATGAAAAACGGATGGGCGAGGTGCGCGCCACGCTGGAAGCCAAACTCGGCGCGATCCAGCAGGACAACGCCGCCAAGCTGGAACAGATGCGTGCCACCGTTGACGAGAAACTGCAGAACACCTTGGAAACCCGACTGGGACAGTCGTTCCAGCTGGTCTCCGACCGGCTTGAGGCGGTGCAGCGCGGGCTGGGCGAGATGCAGAATCTCGCCGTCGGCGTCGGCGATCTGAAGCGCGTGCTGACCAATGTGAAGAAGCGCGGCATTTTCGGTGAAGTGCAGCTCGGCGCCCTGCTTGAGGACATGCTGACCGCTGAGCAGTACGCCTCCAACGTGATCACGGTGCCGGGCACCAATGATCGCGTCGAATTCGCGATCCGCATGCCCGGTCAGGAAGAAGGCGAGCACGTGTACCTGCCGATCGATGCCAAGTTTCCCGTGGAGGACTACCAGCGTCTGCTGGACGCCCAGGAGGCGACAGATATCGAAGCCGCCAACGCCGCCGGGCGCGCCCTGGAAAATCGGGTTCGCGATGAAGCCAAGCGCATCCACAGCAAGTACGTGGCCCCGCCGCACACGACTGATTTCGCCGTCCTGTATCTGCCGACCGAAGGTCTCTACGCCGAAGTGATCCGGCGACCGGGCCTGTTCGAGAACCTCCAGCGCGACCATCGCGTGATGGTGGCTGGCCCGACCACCCTCAGCGCCCTGCTCAACAGCCTGCAGATGGGCTTTCGCACGCTGGTGATCGCCAAACGCAGCAGCGAGGTGTGGAAGATCCTCGGTGCCGTGAAAGCCGAGTTCGGCAAGTTTGGCGTGGTGCTGGAAAGAACCCGCAAGCAGCTCGATGCGGCACGCAACAGCATCGACAGCGCCGGCCAGCGCACCCGGGCGATCGAGCGCAAGCTGCGTGGTGTGGAGACGCTGTCCGGCGATAGCGGGCAACTTCTGCAACTGGATGTCGCCGGTCCTTCCGATGCGGACGAAGGCGATGGCGAAGTGGAAGACGACGGTACGGTGAACCATGGCAGCGACGCTGCCCAGCCGTCAGGGTCGGCGGCGTAGTGCATCCATCTGCCGGCTCGGCGCGTGTGCGTACTGGCGCTCGACTTCCGGAGCCGGGCTGCCAGCAAGCTACGTTTCAGGTCCGAATCGGCATCCCCGGGCCGGCATCCGGGTAAACTTTTGCATTGACTTGTTTCAGGACCCCGCATGAGCGATCACGCCAAGCATCCCGACGTCACCCAGGAACAGGCCGAAGAGGCCGTGCGCACGCTGTTGCGCTGGTCCGGTGACGACCCCGCGCGCGAGGGCCTGCTGGATACCCCGCGGCGGGTGGTCAAGGCCTATCGCGACTGGTTCTCCGGCTATGCCGAGGATCCCGCCGAGTACCTCAAGCGCACCTTCAAGGAGGTGGCCGGCTACGACGAGATGGTGGTGCTGCGCGACATCGAGTTCGAAAGCCATTGCGAACACCACATGGCGCCGATCATCGGCCGCGCCCACGTGGGCTACCTGCCGACCAGCCGGGTCGTCGGCATCAGCAAGCTGGCGCGGGTGGTCGAGGGCTATGCGCGACGCTTCCAGGTACAGGAAAAGCTCACCGCGCAGATCGCCCAGTGCATCCAGGAAACCCTGCAGCCGGCCGGCGTGGCGGTGGTGATCGACGCCAGCCACCAATGCATGACCACCCGCGGCGTGCACAAGCGCGGTGTCTCGATGGTGACCAGCCAGATGCTCGGCACCTTCCGCGAGGACGCGCGCACCCGCATGGAGTTCCTGCAGTTCATCGGCATCCACGG
>JAPHUU010000167.1 GCA_026193555.1 Rhodanobacter sp. | reverse complement strand
TCAACAGGGCGGGACTGGCAACCAGCAATGTACGTGACTGGCCAAAACTGCGAATGACCAGGTTGGCGTCGGTATCCAGTTTGCTGCGCACCCGGATCGCCAGATCGAAGCCCTCCCCGATCACGTCGACCCGCCGGTTGCTGGACGTCACGCGTACCTGCATCTTCGGGTAACGCACGAGGAACTCCGGCAGCACATAGGACAACACGGTCTGGGTCAGCGATACGGGACAGCTCAGGCGCACCACCCCACGCGGTTCGGCACGCAGTTCGTCGACGGCGTCCTGCGCCGCCTGGGCCTCTTCCAGCACCGCACGGCAATGCGCGTAAAAGCGCTCGCCGACCTCGGTCACCACGAAGCGCCGCGTGGTCCGCTGCAGCAGGCGCACGCCGAGCCGCTCCTCCAGTTGCGCCACCCGTTTGCTGAGGCGCGACTTGGGCACGCCCAGCGCCCGACCAGCTGCCGAAAATCCCGCGTGTTCGACCACTGCCGCGAAGAAATACAGATCGTTGAGATCCTGCAAGGCACCGCCAAGGACAGTCATGATTGTTTCCAATGAAGAACTAATAGTCCGATATAAGCCATCTTATCGCTTTATTGTTCGCAATATATGCTCATTTCATCGCCGGTCAACCGGCATGGTCAGGAGACCCATCATGAAACTGCTGCATATCGATTCCAGCGCGCTGGGCAACCAATCGGTTTCCCGCCAGCTGAGCGCCGACATCGTCGTCCAGCTGCGCCAACAAACCCCGACCCTGGAGATCAGCTACCGCGACCTCGCCGCCCAGCCGCTGTCGCACTGGACGCCGGCGACCGATGCGGCCGATCCTGCTGCGGTGCTGGGTGGCCAGATGCTGACGGAGTTCCTCGCCGCCGAGGTCATCGTGATCGGTGCACCGATGTACAACTTCGCCATTTCCAGCCAGCTCAAGGCCTGGATCGACCGCATCCTGGTTGCCGGCAAGACCTTCCGCTACACCGCGAACGGGCCCGAAGGCCTGGTGAGCGGCAAGCGGGTGATCGTTGCCTCCACCCGCGGCGGCTTCTACGGCAAGGACAGCGCCGCCGCCACGATGGATTTCCAGGAGCCATACCTTCGCGCCGCGCTGGGTTTCATCGGCATCGTCGACGTCGAGTTCGTGCGCGCCGAGGGGGTCGCTGTCAGCGAACAGCACAAGGCCGCTGCGTTGGAGTCCGCACACCAGAACATCGCCCACGTACTGGCCAAGGCGGCCTGATCAGTTGCACCCGATGGCACTGATCGGCGGGCGTCCGCAACACCGGACGGGGGCGCCCGCGGCAGGTCACCGCGCGCATGCATGGCAAAGTCCAGCGCTTGCCGACACACTACGGACTCGTTTCCTCCACGGAGTCCGGGCATGAACCATGCACTTTCGCGCCTGCTGTTTGCCTCGCTGATTATCCTGCAGGCGCCTGCCATCCGGGCGGCCGAACTGCTGGTGCACAACGTCAACGGTTACACGCTGGACAGCCACGGCAAACTGCAGCGCTTCGAGGCCCTGCTGATCGACCACGGCAAGGTGGTGGCGACCGGAACCGACGTTGAGCTGGCAAGCCGGAGCCGACACGCGCGGATGGTTGACGGGCACGGGCGCACCCTGCTGCCGGGCCTCATCGATGCGCACGGTCACGTGATGGAGCTGGGCTACTCGCGCAATCAGGCCAATCTCGACGGCACGAAGACGCTCGCCGAAGCGCTGGCCACGATCAAGACCTTCGCTGCGGGACACCCTGATGCGGCATGGGTGCAAGGCGGTGGCTGGAATCAGGTGATCTGGAAGCTCGGCCGATTTCCCACCGCAAAGGAACTGGACGCCGTGGTATCCGATCGACCGGCGTTGTTGAGCCGCGTCGATGGTCACGCCGTGTGGGCCAATACACGGGCAATGAAGCTGGCCGGCATCACCCGCGCCACCAGGGACCCGATCGGTGGCCGCATCGAACGCGATGCCGCCGGCAACCCCACCGGGGTGTTCGTCGACGGTGCCATGGCACTGGTCCGGCGCAGCATTCCGGCCCCGACGCCGAAGGAGTCCGCCGCCGCGCTGGACACCGCGCTCGCCGAGATGGCCCGCGTGGGCATGACCGGCGTGGGCGATCCGGGGATCGACCTGTCCACCTATCGGCGGTACCGGCGCTACGCCGACCAGAAGAAGTTGACCGCCCGCATCTACGCGATGATCGGCGGCACCGACAGGGATTTCGACATCATCAGCAAGAACGGACCGCTGATCGGCTACGGCAACGACTTCCTCACCGTGCGCGCAGTGAAACTGTATGCCGACGGCGCGCTGGGCAGCCGCGGCGCCGCGATGTTGCTGCCCTACTCCGACGACCCGGGCAATCGCGGCCTGCTGTTCCATACCCCGGCCGAGCTGACCGCGATGATCGACAGGGCGCTGGGCAAGCATTATCAGGTCGCCATCCACGCCATCGGCGACCGCGCCAACCGCGAGGTGCTGGACAGCTACACCGCTGCCCTTCGGGCCCATCCCGATGGCATCGCGCTGCGAAACCGCGTCGAGCACGCGCAGATCGTCTCGCTGCAGGACATTCCGCGCTTCGTTTCACTGCATCTGATCGCCTCGATGCAGCCGACCCATGCCACGTCTGACATGAACATGGCCGAAGACCGCATCGGCCACGAGCGCATGAAAGGTGCCTACGCATGGCGGCGCTTTCTCAACCAGGGCACGGTGATTGCCGGCGGCTCGGACTTCCCGGTGGAGTCCCCCAATCCGTTCTTCGGTCTCTACTCGGCAGTCACCCGGCAGGATCACCAGGGGAACCCGCCCGGCGGCTGGTACCCGGATCAGGAACTGACCCTCGTCGAGGCTCTCCGCGCCTTCACCCTCGATGCCGCTTATGCGGAACACCAGGAAAAGACCCTGGGCACGCTGGAGCCCGGCAAATGGGCCGACTTCATCCTGATCGACCACGATATCTTCAAGGATTCGCCGGCGAAACTGTGGGATACCCGCGTGCTGCAGACCTGGGTCGGTGGCCGCCCGGTGTACACAGCCGCGGACTGAACCTTCGGCCAGGCAGCGGAATGGGCCAGCCGCAGGGCTGGCCTTCAGCTGTGAACCCCGGCAACGCCATCCGTGAAATCCCGGTTCTGGCGGCCGTGCCGGCGCATTTTCACCTCCCCTGGCCGGGTGACCTCGTCTAGGCCATCAGTCATGTCGCGGATTGACCGTTTGCCTATTGACCTCCTTAAACTTGGTGTTATAGTTCACT
>JAPHUU010000123.1 GCA_026193555.1 Rhodanobacter sp. | reverse complement strand
GATCCCGGGCGATGGCATCGGCCCCGAGATCATGACTGCCACGTTGCGCGTGCTCGACGCGCTGGACTGTGGTCTGAGCTACGAGATGGCCGATGCCGGCATGGGAGCGCTGGACAAGCACGGCGAGCTGTTGCCGCAGGCTACGCTGGATCTGATTGCGCGGCACAAGGTGGCACTGAAGGGGCCTCTGACCACGCCGATCGGCGGTGGCTTCACCTCGATCAACGTGACCTTGCGCCGGCATTTCGACCTGTATGCGAACGTGCGGCCGGCCATCAGCTTTCCGGGTACCAAGTCGCGCTACGAGAACATCGACATCATTACCGTGCGTGAAAACACGGAGGGCGCCTACCGTTCCGAGGGGCAGACCTTGTCCGAAGACGGTGAGGTGGCCGAGTCGGTCACCCGCAACACCCGCACGGGCAGCAGCCGGATCGTCCGCTACGCATTCCAGCTGGCGGTCAAGAGGGGGCGCAAGAAGATCACCGCGGTACACAAGGCGAACATCCTCAAGACCAGCTCCGGCCTGTTCCTCAACGTGGCGCGCGAAATCGCCGCTGAATACCCGCAGATCGAGTTCAACGAGATGATCGTGGACAACGCCTGCATGCAGCTGGTGATGAAGCCCGAGCAGTTCGATGTCATCGTCACCACCAACCTGTTCGGCGACATCCTGTCGGATCTCTGCGCGGGCCTGGTCGGTGGGCTCGGTCTGGCACCGGGCGACAACATCGGTACCGACGTGGCGATCTTCGAGGCAGTGCATGGTTCGGCGCCGGACATCGCCGGCAAGGGCATCGCCAATCCGTGTGCGCTGCTGCTGGCCGCCGCGGACATGCTCGATCACCTGGACATGGTCGACAAGGGGGCCCGGTTGCGCCAGGCGATCCGTGCCACGGTGGAACAGGATCATGCCGAGGCCACGCCGGACCTCGGTGGCAAGGGCAGCACGGACAGCTTTGCCGATGCCATCGTGCGGCGAATCAGGGGCTGAGCTTGCGCTGCGTGATCGATCGAGGCCGCGACCATGCGTCGCGGCTTTTTCATGTGGACGAGGGTTGTCCGGGGGAGTCGCTCACTGCATTGGACGCCCGGCAATGGCCTGGCAGCCTGTTCCTGCCGGTCAGCGGAAGAACGGCCATGGAGCGAGGAAAATCAGCCACATCAGCAGGATGATGCCGGCGTATTTCAAGGCGCGGGCGAAATTCTTGTGCCGGCTCTTGAACGCGCGCCAGCGTGTTCCGCGTCGGCGCTGGCCGAACGCGAACAGGCGGTTGATGACGCCGGTCTTTTCGGCTTCTCCCTCGGTGTTCGGCGACGCGGTGATCTTGCCCATGAAGGCCCCCACTCGGTGGTTGACCGCACGCATCCAGCGGGTGCGCAACGGGCGCTCGACGTCGGCAAACAGGATCACCCGGGTCTGGTCGCTGTTGTTCTCGGCCCAGTGCACATAGGTTTCGTCGAACACCACATCCTTGCCGTCGCCCCAGGCGTGCTCTTCGCCATCGACGAAAATGCGGCAGTCGCGCGAATTGGGGGTGATCAGGCCGAGGTGGTAACGCAGCGAGCCGGCGAAAGGGTCACGGTGCGGATTCAGTTTGCTGCCTGGCGGCAGCAACGCGAACATCGCCGCCTTCACGCTGGGAATCGACTTCAACAGTGCCACCGTCTGCGGACACAGCGCTTCGGCCGAGGCCAGCGGCTCGCCATACCACTTGAGGTAGAAGCGCTTCCAGCCCTGTTTGAAGAAGCTGTTGAAGCTGGCATCGTTGTTCTTCGCGGCGGCACGGATGTAGCCCTCGTCGAACAGATGGGTGGCCTCGTCGCGGATTGCCTGCCAGTTCGCCTGCAGAAGATCCAGCTGCGGGAAGCCGCGGCGGTCGAGGATGGGCCTGGCCGGCACCGCCGAGAACGCGTACATCAGCAGGTTGTACGGTGCGAACACGGCCGAGTGGTCGACCAACTGGCGATCGAAGCGCAGCCGCACGCGGCCGCGCAGGTGCACCAGCAGCACGCATAGCGCGAAGAAGGCGAACAGGGCCAGCAGGACGAGGCGGGGAGCGAGGATCATGGTCAGTGCGTGCAACCGTGGAATGGCAGGCCAGCGGAAATTCTACTCGCTTGCTCGCCGTGACCGACGCTGGGCCATTTCGGCTTTTGCCTGTTGCTGCCGGGTCAGGTCGGCGTGCTGTTGCGGACTGACCGGTTCGAACACGGCCTGCCCGGCGCAGCCCTTGTGGCGCAGTGCAGCGATCATGTTGGCGGCGGGGTAGCGGCCGGCGGCGAGGGCGGCTGCGTCAATCGTGTGGATGCGTTCGATCCAGGCACGGTCCGCGTCTTGTTGCGGGTCGAAATTGAAGCCGATCCGCCGCTCGACGAACGGCATGATGGCGCCACCGAAGCTGAAGAACAGTTCGAAATCGAATTCGGCCAGCAGGCAGGCCACGATGTCCTGCGCGCGCGCACCTTCGTTGGAATACGCGGCATGGTCGATCGGTCGATAACGCTCCGATGCCGTATTGAAATGGCGATCATGGCGCTGGCTGGCCGGCAGGGTCGCCCAGGCTTCCTGCACGACGGTCTCCACGTCCGGCCACAGCTGGTGGCCGTTGCGGCCGACGATGTCGGAGCTGAGCAGCGCACCGTGCGTTGCCAGAGAGCGGCGCAGTGACTGGCAGAACGTCTCCAGCTCGGTCACATGATGGAAGAACTGGTTGACGATGATGATGTCCTGCCCGGGCAGCTCGAATGGCAGGTTGCAGTCGCGGGCCTCGAACGTCATCGTCACCGCGACGCCGCGCGCCTGCGCCATGGCGGCGGCACGGCGCATCAGCGCCGGATTGAAGTCGAAGCAGGTGATCCGGGCCGCGACGCCTTCCGCCTGAAGTCTGGCGGCGAGCTCGATTTCCATGTTGCAGGAACCGGTACCGACGCTGAGTACGCGCACGGGTCGGGTTCCATCCGCCGCACTGCGCCGGATGCGCTCGAGAAAGAAGCTTTCCGGCGACTCGATGCCCAGTCGCTGCGCGTCAGGTGCCAGGAAGTGCCCGGCCCAGAAGTTGAAGATCGGCGGCAGCGTTTCGCCCTGATACTGCGGGGTGACACTGAATGCGAGCCGCTCGGCCATGGCGAGCAGGCGCCGGCTGGCGGGTGTCGGCAGGGTGCGCGCCAGCAGCGCGATGGCGCGCTTGGCAGGGAGCCGGTGGCGATAGGCGAAGGTCTTCAACGACATGGAAAAACATCAGGAAGGCACAGCTTGGTGGTGGGGATGGACAGGCCATTCAGTGCCGCAGCACGTGGACGATGCTGCCACCGGGTCGGTAGCCTCGCAGCAAGACGCGATGCACTCAGGTTACTGCACGGCGCACGGCCGAACGCGGCGAGCGCCCCTGTGCGAGTCCGGTGGCGATCGCCGCCGCCGGGGTGTCGCCGGTGCCGTGGCCTTCCAGCGGCAACCGGGGGGCGCAGATCGAGCACGCCGCTGGCATCATGGTAGCGGTCCACCGCCTCGCCGCCGTCCGCGTGGCCGCCCTTGAGCGGCACGCCAGCGGCGCCAAGTGCGAGCAGGGCTGCGCCGGCCGCGATTTCATCCAACAGATGCGCGCCGCTGGTGGCGCTCATCACCGGATCGACCACCAGCCAGGACGGTTTTCGGACGGCCATCTTGCGTGCCACCAGCCCGGTGATTGCGGCGCTGCCGAGCATGCCGGCCTTCACCGCGGCGATCGGGAAAGCGTCGGACACGGCGGCGAGCTGGCTGCGAATGTGTTTCAACGGCACCGCATTTGCGGCGCTGACGCCGCGGGTGCTCTGCGAGGCGATGGCGATGATCACGGAGAGACCGTGTATGCCGCGGGCGCGGGAAGTTTTCAGGTCAGCCTGGATCCCCGCACCACCGCCGGAGTCGGAGCCGGCGATGGTGCGGGCGCAGCGTACCGGGGCGGCTTCGGTGCCTTCCCTCATTCCGCTCAAAGCGTCTCCGCCGCAAAATCCGCCAGCCGTGAGCGCTCGCCCCGACGCAGCGTGATATGCGCTGAATGTTCCCATTGCTTGAAGCGATCGACCGCGTAGGTGAGGCCGGACGTGGTTTCGGTGAGATAGGGCGTGTCGATCTGCTCGACATTGCCGAGACAGACGATCTTGGTGCCGGGTCCGGCCCGCGTGACCAGGGTCTTCATCTGCTTCGGGGTGAGGTTCTGTGCCTCGTCGATGATCAGATAGCGAGACAGGAACGTGCGCCCGCGCATGAAGTTCAGCGAGCGGATCTTGATCCGCGAGGCGAGCAGGTCATTGGTGGCCTGACGGCCCCAGCTGCCTCCGTCCTGCGGGTTCGCCAGCACCTCCAGGTTGTCGGTCAACGCTCCCATCCACGGCGTCATCTTTTCTTCCTCGGTGCCGGGCAGGAAGCCGATGTCCTCGCCGACCGAGACCGTGGCGCGGGTCATGATGATCTCGCGATAACGCTGCTGATCCATGACTTGCGCCAGGCCCGCGGCCAGCGCCAGCAGGGTCTTGCCGGTACCGGCGTTGCCGAGCAGTGTCACGAAATCGATTTCCGGATCCATCAGCGCATTGAGTGCGAAGTTCTGCTCGCGGTTGCGTGCGCCGATGCCCCAGACATGATGGTTGGCGTGGGAGTGGTCATCCAGCAACACCAGGGTGGCCTGGCTGTCATCGACATGCAGTACGCGCAGTTCGACATCATGGTCGCCGGGAAGAAACAGGCACTCGTTCGGGTGCCACTCTTCTTCTTCGCGCCTGTCCACCTGATAGAACGTGCGCCCTCGCTCGCTCCATGATTTCACTTCAGGATGCTGGTCCCAGAAGTCCTCCGGGAGTTGCGTGGCGCCGGTGTAGAGCAGGGAAAAATCATCGAGCGCGCGGTCGTTCTCGTAGTCTTCGGCGACCACGCCGTCGATGCTTGCCTTGATCCGCAGGTTGATGTCCTTGGTGACCAGGATCACCGTGCGATCGGGACGCTGGTCGCGCAGTTCGGCCACTGCCGCGAGAATCTGGTTGTCCGCCTTGCCGTGACCATTGCTGATCCGATGCTGGAAATACAGCCGGCCTACCGACGCGCCATGCTTGAGCTTGATGCCTTGCGGGTTGCTCAATTCCAGTCCGTTGCTCAAGTCATCGTGCTTGCCGCGCTCGACCAGTTCATTGAGAAAACGACTGGCCTGGCGGCCATTGCGCGAAACCTCCGAGGCGCCCTTCTTTTTTTCGTCAAGTTCCTCCAGCACGGTCATCGGTATGAAGACGTCGTGCTCCTCGAAGCGGAACAACGAGGTCGGGTCATGCAGGAGGACGTTGGTATCCAGGGCATAGATGCGCTTGCTTCCGGTCATGCGAAAGAGTCCTCGTTGATGGGTGAGTGGCCCCACGGTCGCTGCCGGCATTCCGTCGACGGCGACTGTGGGGAGGCGATGAGAGGTGCGCGGGTCACTGAGAGGGAATGGTCTCAAGGACGTTTCGGGCATGACCGGCAACCTTGATGCCGCGCCACTCTCGGCTCAGCTTGCCGTCCGGGTCGATCAGGAAGGTGCTGCGCACGATGCCCATGTGGGGCTTGCCGTACAGCACCTTTTCATGGATCACATCGAACGCCCGACACCAGGTTTCGTCGGTGTCGGAAACCAGCGGGAAGGGCAGTTGCTGTTTCGTCGCGAAGTTCGCGTGCGACTTGACCGAATCGCGTGATACCCCGATGACCTGCGCATGGCGCTTGCAAAATTCCGGGTAGAGGTCACGGAATTCCTGCGCTTCGCTGGTGCAGCCGGGTGTGCTGTCCCTGGGGTAGAAGTACACGACCACCCATTGGCCCTTGAGGCTGGAGAGTGCCAGTTCGCTGCCGTCGCCGCAGCTACCCTTGAGTGATGGAACTTTCTTGTCGATATCGGGCATGGCTACTCCGGCACAGCGAGCAGTCGCTGCGGTCGCGGGTTATGGGAATGGGGTGGCAACGCGTGCGGAAGACGGCTTCTGCCGCGGCAAGTTGCGCGGGAAGGAGGCATGGATCGATACGCTGACTGCAATGCAACGCCCCTTCGGCTACTTCCGGAACCAAGACTAGCGCGAGCAGGGTCATCGATAACAGGCCTTGTCACGCAGGCCGGATCGCGCGATCCTCAGAACTTCACCGGATCCATGATGGCGTCAAGATTCAGGCCATCACAAAGCTCGAGAAAATCGTCGCGCAATGCGGCGATGTGGATCTCCGCCGGGATGCCGATCGTGAACTGCGCCTGGAACATCTCTGCGCCCGTCTGCATCGCCTGGTAACGCGTGGAGTTCAGCTGCTCCACGCTGATGCCGTGCTGGCTCAAGAACTCCACGATGCGCGCCACGATGCCGGGCCGGTCGGCGGCCACCACTTCGACCAGATAGGGCAGCAGGTGCGAGCTGTTCTCACGTGGACCGGTGCGATAGTGCACCAGCCGCAGGCTCTCGTCCCGCGCCAGTTTGGTCAGCGCCGTTTCCAGCTTGGCGAGTGCGTCCCAGGCGCCGCTGGCCAACAGCATCAGCGAGACTTCGGTGCCGATCGTCGACACGCGGGACTCGGAAAGATTGCAGCCCGCGTCAGCGATGCGCTTGGCCAGCGCCAGCAGCGGCGACTTGCCGGCCGGGGTCAGTGCCTGGATCAACAGCTGGTTGTCGTTGCCCGCACGCGCGGAAGCGGAGGAAGGTTTCAAAAGGGATCCACCTGTGGCGTCGTTTCGCGCTATGTGAACGCGCTAGATTACTCCGATCCAGCTTACTTGCCCGTCTCGCGAGACGGCAAGTAACATGCACGGCTTGATCTGGATCGGAATCGAGTCTTGGACATTCGCGGAAGCATCTGCGCACTGGTGACACCGTTTGCAGTTGACGGGGTTCTCGACCTGCCCGCGTTTGGCCGACTTATCGACTTCCAGCTGGCCGGTGGCACGCAGGCGCTGGTGGTGGCCGGTTCCACCGGCGAAGCGCACATGCTTGAGCATGACGAGTTTGATCGCCTGCTCGCGTTTGCGATTGAACGCGTCGGCGGTCGTGTTCCGGTGATTGCCGGCACCGGCGAGGCGGGTACGGCCAAGACGGTCGCCCAGACCCGCCGCGCTCACGCGCTCGGTGCGGATGCGGCGTTGGTGGTGGTTCCCTACTACGTGCGGCCAACCCAGGAGGGGCTGCGCCGCCACTATCTCGAAGTGGCCGAGCACGGCCATTTGCCGGTCGTGCTCTACAACGTACCCAGCCGCACCGGTTGCGATCTCTTGCCGGTCACCGTCGCAGAGTTGCGCGACCACCCGGCGATCATCGGCATCAAGGAGGCGCTTGCCGCTCGCGAGCGGATCCTGGCGCTGACGGAACTTGTGCGAGAGGATTTCGTCTATCTGTCCGGAGACGATGGCAGCGCGGGCGAGGCCATGTTGGCGGGAGCGGCCGGTACCATCTCGGTGGTGGCCAACTTGGTGCCGGAGGCATTCCGGGCGTTGTGCGATGCGGCCACCGTTGGCGATCGAGCGGCCACTTTCCGTTGTCATGCGGCTATGGAACCACTGCTGCGGGCGCTGGACTGCGCGCCGAACCCGATAGCGGTAAAGGCTGGCCTGCCAGTTCTCGGGCTGGGTCTGGGCGTGCCAAGGCTTCCCCTGGTCGAACTCGAGGACGGTCCGGATCGCGTTCGATTGCACCAAGCGCTGTCCAGTCTGGCATCCTTGGCGACTGCAGCTGGATAACGGTTGTCCGACTTACTCATGGAATCTGATTAAATGAAGAAAAGCTCACTCCTTCTGGCTCTGCCGGCGCTGGCTCTCAGCGGGCTGCTGTTGTCCGGTTGCGGCATATTCCGTTCGCACAAGGCGTGGGACACGGCACGGCAGGAATCGCCGCTGGAGATTCCGCCAGGACTTGATCGGCCCTCGACCAGCGATGCGCTGGTGATCCCGCCGCCCGGTTCGGATCAACCCACGGCCAATGGCGCCACTGCGGCGATGGGTGCGCCCGGCAGCCAGGTCGCGGATGGTTTCGTGCTTGCCGACAGCGTGGACAAGGCGTATCGCCGCGTGGGTGAGGTTCTGGGCAGCGGCAGTCTGGGGCAGGTGATCGGTCACGATGACGCGGCGCATACCTATACGCTCAACGTCACCGCCGCCTCGTCGCAGAAGAAGGGTGGCTTCTTCAGTCGCCTGTTTGGTCGTGACAAGAGCGATTCCGCCGCGGCACCGGGTGGCGCTTCGCATCAGGTACAAGTGACCATCGGCAGCAGTGGCGCCAACGGCAGCGAAGTGCGGGCAATGGGCAATGCCGGCGCAGTGGCCAAGGTGGTCGATACCTTGAAGTCGCGTCTGGGCAGCTGATTCCGGAGCAGCTCGTCGTGCCGCACATGCAGCACAAACAGACACGCCGCCCTCGGGCGGCGTGTCTGTTTGTGCAAATCCTTGCTGAGTCTCAGCGTTGAAGCAGCTTCAGCTTGTCCGGCTTGTCTTCCCAGTCCTTGGCGTCGGCCGGAGCGTTCTTGCGTTCGGTGATGACAGGCCAGTCCTTGGCCAGCTCGGCGTTGAGCGCGACAAAGCTCTCCTGGCCGGCCGGTACGTCGTCTTCCGGGTAGATCGCGTTGATCGGACACTCCGGTTCGCACAAGGTGCAGTCAATGCACTCGTCCGGATCGATCACCAGAAAATTGGGGCCTTCATGAAACGCGTCGACCGGGCAGACCTCGACGCAATCGGTGTATTTGCACTTGATGCAGTTATCGATGACGACAAAGGTCATGGAGCGAAGCTCTTGGTATGTGATGCGGTCAAGTATCGACGCATGGGGGCTTTTATGAGAAGTGCGGCCAAGGATGGCCGCTTCTGGTCTCTCCCCGGAGCGGAGACGTTACGTCGCCGTCCGCCAGTGGGGTTGCGGCGATCACGGATGATCGCATAAACAGATGGTGCTCCCTACGAGACTCGAACTCGTGTTCCCGCCTTGAGAGGGCAGTGTCCTGGGCCACTAGACGAAGGGAGCGTTATCCTGCGAGGCGCGCTAGTATAACGGAATTGTTTCGTCCGGCAATGCTCTGCACGCACCGGCATCAACCGTTCGGAACGGCCCGCGCCAAACGCGACAGCCGCCATCCGGACTGACCCGCGGTGGTGACACCGCGATTGACTGTTTTAAAGGGCGCTTTCGCCCCGAAAGGATCCAGACCGCTTGAATCTCGAATCAAGGACCGACATCACGCCAACGCTGCGGATCATTCCGCGCGACCAGCACATCATTTCCCGCAAGAACATCAGCAAGGCTGCGTTGCGGGTGCTGTATCGCCTCAACGAAGCGGGTTACGCCGCTTATCTGGTCGGTGGGGCAGTGCGTGATCTGCTGCTGGGCCTGCAGCCCAAGGACTTCGATGTCGCCACCAGCGCGACGCCGGATGAGGTGAAGAAGCTGTTTCGCAATTGCCGCCTGATCGGCCGTCGATTCCGCCTGGCGCATGTGGTGTTCGGGCCGGAAATCATCGAGGTAGCGACCTTCCGCGGGCTGGGAGAAGACGGCGCGGAAGGTGATCGCCATATCGTCGATGGCCGCATCGTGCGCGACAACATATGGGGTTCGATCGAAGAGGACGCCATTCGCCGTGATTTCCGTGCCAACGCGATGTACTACGACATCAGCGACTTCTCGGTGCGTGACTATGTCGGAGGCATGCAGGATCTCGAAGACCGCGTGCTGCGCCTGATCGGCGATCCGGAGACACGTTATCGGGAGGATCCTGTGCGCATGCTGCGCGCGGCGCGGCTGGCGGCCAAGCTCGGCATGCGTGTCGATGCGGCGGCAATGGCTCCGTTCGCGACGCTGGGCAGCTTGCTGGCCGATGCCGCGCCGGCGCGCCTGTTCGATGAATCCCTGAAGATGTTTCTCGGTGGTCATGGGCTGAAAAGCTTCCGCATGCTGGAACGATGCGGTTTGCTGGAGTTCCTTTTTCCAGCCACCGCACGGGCCCTCAAGCGCGGCGACGAGGCCTTGCGCTCGCTGGTCGAGCAGGGCCTGGCCAATACCGATGCGCGCATCGTCGAGGGCAAATCGGTTACTCCCGCCTTCCTGTTTGCCGTGCTGTTGTGGGGCGAGGTGCGCGACCTGGCCAGTCACTGGATCGCGCAGGGGATGGAGGGTACCGAGGCATGGGCACAGGCCGCCGCGCGCGTCGTTGGCGAGCAGTGCCAGCGGGTGGCCATTCCGCGCCGCTTTACCTTCACGATGGAAGAGATATGGTCGTTGCAGCCGCGCTTTGAGCAGATTCAGCGCAAGCGGGTATTCCGGCTGATGGCCCACCCGCGCTTTCGTGCCGCGTTCGATTTTCTGCTGCTGCGCGGGCATGAGTCACCAGCGATGCACGAGCTTGGCCAGTGGTGGGCGCACGCACAGCAACTGCCCCAGGACGTACTGGCCGCTGCGTTGCCAGCCGGCGGCGGCAGTGCTTCGGACAACGCCGCACTGCCGACGGCCGGCAAGCCACCGCGTCCGCGCCGCAGGCGGCGCAAGTCGGGCGATCGATCAGGTTCAGTGTGACGCTGGCCTACATTGCGCTGGGCAGCAACCTCGGCGATCCGCGACAGCAGTTGCTGGACGCCATGGCGTCGCTGGCGAACCTTCCGGGGACGCAGCTGGTGCGGCGCTCGGCGCTGTATCGCACGCCGCCGTGGGGCGTGCTGGAGCAGCCTCCGTTCGTGAACGCCGCGGTGCAGCTGGACACCACGATGGCGCCGCACCGGCTGCTTGATGCGCTGCTGGAGATCGAACGAAAGGCGGGCCGCATTCGTGCCGAACGCAACGGTCCGCGTACGCTGGATCTGGACCTGCTGCACGTAGATGGCGAGCAGATCGAGGATGATCGGCTGAGCCTGCCGCATCCGCGGATCGCCGAACGGGTCTTTGTGCTGCTGCCGCTCAACGACATTGCGCCCGGGCTGGAATTGCCGGGACATGGCACTGTGGCGCAGTTGCTGGCGCGGGTTGATGCGGCCGGATGTGAAAGATTGCCTTGAGCGATCATCGCTGCAGGCCGGATAATCGGCCTTCGCCATCAAATTGAGGAATCGCCTTGTACGTGCAGAACGCCAATGTCCCCGAGCGCAAGCCGGTTACCGTGCCGGGCCTGCACGCGATGAAGGCGCAGGGGCGGCGCATCGTGATGCTGACGGCTTACGACGCCAGCTTCGCATGGCAGCTGGAGGCGGCCGGCGTCGATGTCGCGCTGGTGGGCGATTCGCTGGGCATGGTGGTGCAAGGCCATCGCAGCACGCTGCCGGTGACGCTGGAGCACATGGTCTACCACACGGCGGCGGTTGCCCGCGGTCTGTCGGCGACGCTGCTGGTGGCGGATCTGCCCTTCATGGCCGATCGTGACGTGGCGCATGTGCTGGAAGCGGCGGCGCGTCTGGTCGGCGAAGCGGGGGCGGCGATGGTCAAGCTCGAAGGTGCCGCACCGCACGTTATCGCTGCGATCGAGGCCTTGCGGGAAAGGGCTGTCCCGGTCTGTGCCCATCTCGGGCTGACGCCGCAGTCGGTGCACAAGTTCGGCGGTTTCCGCATCCAGGGTCGTGAGCAGGCGGCGGCCGATCACATCCTGGCCGAGGCACTCGCGGTGCAGGCGGCGGGTGCGGATCTGCTGGTCATCGAGGGCGTGCCGACCGCCTTGGGCGAACGCATTTCGGCGACGGTGCAGATCCCGGTGATCGGCATCGGTGCCGGTCCGCATTGTGATGGCCAGGTGCTGGTGATTCACGACGTGCTGGGCGTTACGCCGGGCAAGCGGCCAAAGTTCAGCAAGGATTTCCTGGCCGGGCGCGATTCAGTGGCGGCGGCCATCGCTGCCTACGCCGAGGATGTGCGCAGCGGGGCGTTTCCGGCACCCGAGCATTGCTTCAACTGAGCGCGTCGCATGCAGACCGTACAGGATGCTCCCGCACTGCGCGCCGCGATCCGTGGCTGGCGCAGCAAAGGTCAGACGGTGGGCTTCGTGCCGACCATGGGCAACCTGCATGCCGGCCATCAATCGCTGATCAGGCAGGCCCGGGCACGTACCGACCGGGTGGTGGCCAGCGTGTTCGTCAATCCCACCCAGTTCGGTCCGAACGAGGATTTTGAGCATTACCCGAGGACCCTGGTGCAGGATCAGGCGGCGCTGGCCGAACAGGACTGCGACCTGCTGTTTGCCCCCGAGGTAGCGACGATGTATCCGTTCGGGCCTCAACACGGCGTCAGCCTGCACGTGCCGCAGATCACCGAGACGCTGGATGGCGCACACCGACCGGGGCATTTCGACGGCGTCGCCACCGTGGTGTGCAAGCTGTTCAACCTGGTACAGCCGGATCTGGCGGTGTTCGGCCAAAAGGATTTCCAACAGCTCAAGGTGATCGAGCGGATGGTGCGCGACCTGTCGTTGCCGGTGCGCGTGATGGCTGCCCCCACGGTGCGGGCCGAGGACGGGCTGGCGCTGAGTTCACGCAACCAGTATCTGAGCGTCGACGAGCGCAACAAGGCGCCACTGATTCACGAAACCCTGCACAAGATGCGCAACCTGCTGAACGAGGGGCATGCCTGGCGGGTGATCGAGCAGGTAGCCGCGGCGAGCCTGGAGCGGGCGGGTTTCGTCGTCGACTATGCGGTGATCCGTTGCTCCGAGGATCTCGCCGAGCCACGCCAGGGAGAACACGGCGGGCTGATCGCACTGATTGCCGCACGCCTCGGCCATACCCGCCTGATCGACAACTTGCTGTTCGATTGAGCTGCCCACATGTTGCGTCCCATGACGCCTGATGTTGCGATGCAGCGTCATCGGTTCGATAATCGCCCACTTTGCAGGCTGCTCCTGCTGGAAAGAATGTCATGCACCTGAACATGCTCAAGGCCAAGATCCACCGCGCGACAGTGACTCATGCCGAGTTGCATTACGAAGGCTCGATCGCGATCGATGGCCTGCTGCTCGATGCTTCGGGGATTCGCGAGTATGAGCAGATCCATGCCTGGAACATCAATAACGGCAAGCGTTTCGTGACCTACGCGCTGCGCGCCGAGGAAGGTTCGGGGATCATTTCGGTGAACGGCAGTGCGGCACATCGCGCGCAGCCGGGCGACCTGGTGATCATCGCGGCGTTCGCCCAGCTCAGCGAGGCGGAAGTGGAGAAGCATCAGCCGATGCTGGTCTATGCCGATGCCGACAACGGCATCTCGCACACCAATCGCTCGATTCCCAAGCAGATGGCCGCCGCCTGAGCGCGGCCGAACGATCAGCCGTGCTGGCGCGCCAGCGCCCATGCCACGTGTTCGCGCACAACGGGTGACGGATGAAGGACGCGTGCTTCGAGCGCCTCGCACGCGGCGGCTGATCGCGGTGCATTCCCCAGCGCTACCGCGATGTTGCGCAGCCAGCCTTCGTAGCCGGTGCGGCGAATCGCCATGCCCTCGGTGCGCTTCAGGAATTCCTCCTCGCTCCAGCCGAACAGCTCGACCAGCTTCGCACCGTCGAGACGGTGGCGGGGCGCGAAGTCGGGCTCCGCGGTTTCCTGCGCGAACTTGTTCCACGGGCAGACCAGCTGGCAGTCGTCGCAGCCGAAGATGCGGTTGCCGATCGGCGCGCGCAGATCTTCCGGAATGCTGCCCTTGAGCTCGATCGTGAGATAGGAGATGCAGCGCCGCGCATCGAGCCGGTAGGGCCCGAGAATCGCCCGGGTCGGGCAGATGTCGATGCAACGACTGCAGCTGCCGCAGTGCGCGCTGGCCGGCAAGTCGACCGGCAGCGGCAGGTCGGTGTAGAGCTCGCCAAGAAAGAAATACGAACCGGCACGCCGATTGATCAATACCGTGTGCTTGCCGATCCAGCCGAGCCCCGCGTTGCGCGCCAGCGCCTTCTCCAGCACCGGCGCGGAATCCACATAGGCGCGATGGCCGAAGTCGCCGACCACGGCGCGGATGCGTTCGGCGAGCTTCTGCAGCCGGCCGCGCATCAGCTTGTGGTAGTCGCGGCCCAGCGCGTAACGGGAAACATAACCGGCCTCGGCATCGCCCAGCACATCCCAGGCATTGTCTGTCCCGGGGGGGATGTAATCCATGCGCACCGAGATCACCCGCTGCGTGCCCGGTTCAAGTTCGGCCGGTCGGCTGCGCTTGTCACCATGGCGCGCCATGTAGGCCATCTCGCCGTGATGGTCGTCGTCCAGCCAGTTTCTGAGGTGCCGTTCGTCGTCGCCGAGGTCGGTGCCGCTGATACCGGCCTCGGCGAAGCCCAGCTCCACTGCCCAGCGCTTGATATCGCGGGCGAGCATGGCGTAGTCGGGTGGATTGGAGAATTCGGTGCGGGCCATCGATCCATTGTAGGCGGTGGCCATGCCTATAATTCGTGCATGTCCGCCGAACCCCACAGCCGCCATCTGTATACCGTCGCCCAGGTGAGAATGATCGAGCGTGGCGCGCTCGCGACGATGCGGATCTCGGGCTACGAGTTGATGCGCCGCGCGGCCAGTGCCGCGCTCAACAGTCTGCGTCGGCATTGGCCGCTGGTACGTCAGCTCAGGGTCTATTGCGGTCCCGGCAACAACGGCGGTGACGGTTTCCTGCTGGCGGTGCTGGCACGGGAAGCCGGGCTGCAAGTCGAGCTGGTGGCGCTGGCACCCACCGCACAGGGCGACGCGGCACTGGCCCGTGCGGAGTGGGAATCCGCTGGCGGCAAGGTGCGCCTGTGGGACGCGCAGGCGGAGCTTGCCCCGACCGAGCTGGAGGTGGACGCGTTGTACGGCATCGGCCTGAATCGGGCACCCGAGTCACCCGTCGCCAGCCTGATCGAGCGTATCAACGCCAGCGCCGCGCCGGTGCTGGCACTGGATCTGCCCTCTGGAGTGAATGCGGACAGCGGCCATTGTCCCGGGGCGGCGATCCGGGCCAATCGCACCATCACCTTCATCGCCGGCAAGCGCGGCCTGTGTACCGGTCCCGCCGTCGATCATGTCGGCGTGCTGGAGCTGGCCGGGCTGGGCGTGCCCGACAGCGTCTACACGGGCACGCCATCCGACGCGGAACTGCTTGCCGTCGAGGTGCTGCCGGCGCGACCGCGTTACGCGAACAAGGGCGATCATGGCCATGTGCTGGTGATCGGTGGTGACCATGGCATGGCCGGTGCGGCGCGGCTGGCAGGCGAGGCGGCGCTGCGTGTGGGGGCCGGGCTGGTCAGCGTGGCAACGCGCCGGGAGCATGTTCCGGCGTTGATCGCCGGCCGGCCGGAACTGATGGCGCGCGAGGTCGACGGGCCGCAGGCACTGCAGCCGCTGCTTGAGCGCGCCGACGTACTGGCGCTCGGGCCGGGTCTGGGAAAAAACGCATGGGGCCATGCGCTGTGGCTGACTGCACTGGACGCGAACATGCCGCTGGTACTGGACGCCGATGGGCTGAATCTGCTGGCACGGGAGCCAAAGGGCTTCATCGCGCCCACCGTCCTCACCCCTCATCCCGGCGAGGCGGCCCGATTGCTCGACGTGACGACCGCCGAGATCGAGAAGGATCGCTTTGCCGCGGTGCGTGAACTCGCGCATCGCCATGCCGCGGTGGTGGTGCTGAAAGGGGCGGGTAGCCTGATCGCCGATCCCGCCGGTCGCGTGCATGTCTGCCCATGGGGTAACCCCGGCATGGCGTGCGGTGGCATGGGCGACCTGCTCACCGGCATCGTGGCGGCCCTGCTGGCCCAGGGCTGTACGGCATGGCAGGCTGCCTGTCTCGGCGTGGCGCTGCATGCGCGCGCCGGCGATGTGGCTGCGCAGGATGGTGAACGCGGACTGCTTGCCAGTGACTTGCTTGGCCCCTTGCGCGCTCTGGGCAACGGGTTGCCCGGATCCGGGCCTGGGCATGAATGACATGGCTGCCAACAGGCGCGAATGGGCACTGCCCGACGAGAAAGCGACGGCCGCCCTGGCCGCGCGCGTGGCAGGCGCGCTGGATGGCGGCATGGTGATCTATCTGCACGGCCCGCTCGGCGCGGGCAAGACCAGTTTCGCACGCGCCTTGCTGACCGCCTGTGGCGTGGGCGAGCGCATCAAGAGCCCGACCTACAGCCTGGTCGAGGGTTATGCGGCCGAGCGGCAGTCTGCCTGGCATCTGGACCTCTACCGGATCGCGGATCCCGGCGAACTGGAGTGGCTGGGCCTGGATGCGCTGGCCGACCCGGAGTCCCTGGTGCTGGTGGAATGGCCCGAACGCGGCGCCGGTGCCTTGCCGCCGGCGGATATCGAGCTGGACCTCGCTTATGCCGACGATGGTCGCATGGCGCGCCTGAGCGCCCGCACGGCGCGGGGCGAGCGCTTGTTGCATCGCCTGTCCGGTCAACCGATCGAGAGTGTCTTTGGCAGCTAAGTCATTGTTCACGGGTGAAAAAGCGTCGGCGAGCGTGTCGCGGCCCTGACTTTTGCGAAAAGAGCCACTTGCAGCCGGTAGCTTGACGTGACCTGACGAATGGTTCGCAGGCTACGGATATTCATGGAAAAATGGTATTGCAATCGCTTGGCGACTGCGCTTCAATGCGGGTCATGAGGGGTTACCTGAACAAAATGGGTGCATCAGTCGCCGTGGCCGTCATGGCGCTGGCCCCATTTTTCTGTGTGCAGGCGGCGCAATTGAAGGATGCCCGGGTGTGGGCCGGTCCCCAGTACACCCGCGTGGTGCTCGATGCGTCTTCCGGGTTCACTTACAAGATCAGTCAGTCCGGCAACCAACTGGTGGTGAGCCTGGACGACAGCCGGGTGGCGGAAGATTTTTCCGATCCCGCCGCACAGGGCCTGTTCAAGGGCATGTCCCACGCCCGTCATGGCCACCATCTGCAGCTCACGGCCAAGGTGGACCCGGGCAGCCGGTTGAGGAGCTTTGTGCTGAAGCCGGGCAATGGCAACGACTACCGGCTGGTGCTTGATCTCTATCCGGGCGCGGACGGTGAGGTGGCCGGGGTATCGGCAGCGCCCGCTTCCGTCCGCTCGACCGAGATCAGGCATTCCAAGGGGTTGCACAGCAGCCGGGTAGCTACGGAGCAGGCGGCGGCGTTGCTGGGTGGCGAACGCAAGGTGGTGGTGTGCATCGACGCCGGTCACGGCGGCAAGGATTCCGGTGCCCGCGGCCCGGATGGCACACTGGAGAAGAACGTCACGCTGGCGGTGGCCCGTGATCTTGCCGCACAGATCAACCGCCAGCCGGGCATGCAGGCCGTGCTGACCCGCAACGGGGATTACTTCATACCGCTCAAGCAGCGCTATCAGATCGCCCGCGAGAACAACGCCGACCTGTTCGTGTCGGTTCACGCTGATTCCTTCAGCAGCGACGACGCCAAGGGCTCGTCGGTGTGGGTGCTGTCGCCGCGCGGCAAGACCAGCGAGGCCGCCCGCTGGCTGGCCGACAGCGAGAACCGGGCCGACCTGATCGGTGGCACCACACTGGACGACAAGGACGATGGTCTGGCCAAGGTGCTGCTCGACCTGCAGCAGGGCTGGGCGATGCAGGCCAGCGACGTGGTCGCCGGAAACGTGTTGGGCGCGCTGGCCAAGCTCGGGCCGACCCATCGCGGCTATGTGGAGCGCGCCAACTTCGTGGTGCTGCGCTCGCCGGACGTCCCGTCGATCCTGGTCGAGACCGCCTTCATCAGCAATCCGGCCGAGGAGCGCAAGCTGCGCGATCCGGCCCATCAGGACAAGCTGGCCAAAGCGGTGATGGCCGGGGTGAAAAGCTATTTTGAGTCCACGCCGCCGCCCGGCACCTGGTTCGCAGCGCAGGCGACACGTTCCAATGGAACGGAGCTGGCTTCCAGCCAGACAGGGAAAGGTGCCCGGCCAGCTGCTGCAAGATCCGGGATCGCGCTCGCCAACAGCCATGTCTCGCTCGCCAAGGCCAAAGCCCGATCATCGCGTGACTCGCATCGGGTGGGCCGTGGTGAGAGTCTGGGCAGCATTGCGCATCGGTACGGGGTCACTATCGGCGCACTGAAAAGCGCGAACGGCATGAGCAGCAATATGGTGCGTGCGGGCGCGGTGTTGACCATACCCACGAGCTGATCGGTACCTTGCCCTGTCGCACGGCTTTCATGCAATAGGCGGCTCGCTTAAGCTTGACGGATGTCTGTCATCCGCGTGCTGCCTCCCGAACTCATCAACCAGATCGCTGCCGGCGAGGTCATCGAGCGCCCGTCCTCGGTGGTCAAGGAGCTGGTGGAGAACAGTCTGGACGCAGGTGCCAGCCGCATCGAGGTGGATATCGAAGCCGGTGGCTCGCGCCTGATCCGGGTCCGCGACGACGGTGGCGGCATCGCTGCGGACGAACTGCCCTTGGCGGTGGCTTCGCATGCCACCAGCAAGATCGGCAGCTTCGATGATCTGGAGCACGTCGCCAGCATGGGTTTCCGTGGCGAGGCACTGGCTTCGGTGTCGTCGGTGTCGCGGTTTGCGCTGACTTCGCGGGCACGTGCGCGGGAGGCGGCGTTTCGCATCGAGGTCGACGGCGGCAAGCTGCAGGCCGCGCGTCCGGCACAGCACCCTGCGGGCACCAGCGTGGAGGTGCGCGACCTGTTCTACAACGTGCCGGCAAGGCGGAAATTCCTGCGCGCCGAGCGAACCGAATTCGCGCACATCGACGACTTGCTGAAGTCGCTGGCGCTGGCTCGCAGTTCGGTCGAGTTCCGGCTCAGCCACAACGGCAAGCCGGTGCGCATATGGAAGGCCGTGCGCGATGAACAGACGGCCTTGCAGCGCGTGGCCGAGGTGCTGGGAGAGGAGTTTCCCGCGCAGAGCCTGCGCATCGACCACGCCATGGCCGGCCTGCACCTGTCCGGGTGGGTGGGCTTGCCCACCGCGTCGCGCTCGCAGGCCGACTCGCAGTATTTTTACGTCAATGGAAGGCTGGTTCGCGACCGCATCGTTGCCCATGCGGTGCGGCAGGCTTATGCGGACGTGCTGTTCCATGGCCGTCACGCAGCATTCGTGCTGTATTTCGAACTTGATCCGGTCGGGGTGGACGTCAACGTGCATCCTGCCAAGCACGAAGTGCGTTTCCGCGAGCAGCGGCTGGTGCACGATTTCCTCTTTCGCACCCTGCATGAGGCATTGGCGCAGACGCGGGCCGGCCAGAACGGGTTGCCCGCCAGCGACGCGGTGTCGTCGATGGATCGCGGATACGCAGCGTCGTCCTCGTCCCCGGCGGCAATGGCGTGGCCCGGCCAGTTCAGCCAGAACCGGTTGAGCCTTGGCGTGCGCGAGGCGCCACTGGCAGGCTATGCCGCGCTGCTCGGAGAACAGCCGGCTGCGATGGATTCGTCCACGCCGATGCCGGAGGCGGAGGCTGGCGCCACGCCCCCTCTGGGTTTTGCGATTGCGCAACTGAAGAAGATCTTTGTGCTGGCCGAGAATGATCATGGCCTGGTGCTGGTCGACATGCATGCGGCGCACGAACGCATCACCTACGAAAAACTGAAGTCCGGTCGGGCCTGCAGCAACCTGCGCTCGCAGATGCTGCTGGTGCCGTTGAGCATCGCGGTCAGCGCGAAGGAGGCAGCCGCTGCCGAGGAGCATGCCGAGGCGCTCGCCGATTGGGGACTCGAGCTTTCGCGCAGCGGGCCATCGACGATCGTGGTGCGGCGGATCCCGGCGCTGCTGGAGGGCGCCGATGTCGCGCAGCTCTGTCGCGACGTGTTGTCCGAGCTGTCCCAGCACGGCAGTTCCCGGCGGTTGCAGGAACTCGAGAACGAGTTGCTGTCGACCATGGCCTGCCATGGTTCGGTGCGGGCAGGGCGGCGTCTGACGCTGCCGGAGATGAATGCCTTGCTTCGCGAGATGGAGGTCACCGAGCGCTCCGGTCAGTGCAATCACGGTCGCCCGACATGGACCCAGCTGAGCCTGGTCGAGCTCGACAAGCTGTTCATGCGTGGCCGCTGACCACCGGCATGCCCGGTTGAACCCTTTCACCACTGCGTGGAGCCAGTCTGATGTTGCGTAGTGCCGTTGTCGCCCTTGCCCTGCTTGCCGGAGTTGTTGCCGTGAATGCCGAATCGTCACATGCCGCCCGCAACCCGTCGGCCTACCAGCAGCAGATCCAGCGATGGCGCGCGGACCGGGTCGGACGACTCACCGCGCCGGATGGCTGGCTGAGCCTGATCGGGCTGGAGTGGCTCAAGCCGGGTGCCAACCGCATCGGGAGTGCCGTCGACAATGACATCGTGCTGAAGGCCGGCCCGGCGCATCTGGGCACGGTCACGCTGGGCGTGGATGGCGGACTGCATCTGCGGCTGCTGGCGGGCAGTGGTGCGACAGTCGATGGCAAGGCGGTCAGCGATGCCAGCCTGATCGACGACCTGCATGCCGGCGCTGACACGCCGCCGACCCTGGTGCGCTTCGGCACGGTGAACTTTTACGTGATCGATCGCGACGGCCGCAAGGCGCTGCGGGTGAAGGACAGCGATGCTGCCACGCGCCGGGATTTCCACGGCATCGACTATTTTCCGATCGACGCCTCCTGGCACATCGTGGCCGACTGGGTGCCGTTCGATCCGCCGCACACGCTCGAGATCGGCACCGCGATCGGCACCATCGACAAGGTTGCGGTGCCGGGCAAGGCGGTATTCCATCGCGACGGCCACAGCTACGAGTTGCTGCCCTACCAGGAGGAACCCGGTGGCGATCTGTTCTTCGTCATCGCCGATCGCACCTCCGGCAAGCAGACCTACGGCGCGGCGCGTTTCCTGCACGCCGCGTTGCCAAGGGATGGCAAGGTCGTTCTCGATTTCAACGAGGCCTACAACCCGCCATGCGCGTTCACCCCGTTCGCCACCTGTCCACTGGCTCCGCCGGAAAACCGGCTCGATATGAGCGTGACCGCCGGCGAAAAAAAGTATCTGGGCGAACCGCACTGAGCTGATGTCGCGGGGCGCGTTCTCGGGTAATCAGCGCCCCTTGAATTCCGCCTTGCGCTTCTGCAGAAATGCGGTAGTGCCTTCGCGCATGTCTTCGGTCGAGAAGGCCAGGGCGAAGCCCTGGGTCTCGAATTCCAGGCCCTGATCGATCGCAGTCTCGCCACCCTGAAGCACCGCGTCGAGGATGCCGGCGGCAGCGAGCGGTGCGGCGGCAGCCAGCTGGTCGGCCAGCGCGGCGACGGTGTCGTCGAGCGCATCGGCAGCGACCACGCGGGTCACGATGCCCAGCTCATGCGCGCGCTGCGCTCCGATCACCGCGCCGGTGAGGCACAGTTCCAGCGTCGCACCACGACCGGCCAGCCGAAGCAGGCGCTGGGTGCCGCCGAAGCCGGGGATCAGGCCGAGGTTGATCTCTGGCTGACCGAACTTCGCCTTCTCGCTGGCTACCCGCAGGTGGCAGGCCATGGCCAGTTCCATCCCGCCGCCGAGCGCGAAACCCTGGATGCGCGCGATCACCGGCTTGCCGAGGCGCTCGATCGAGCTCATCAGACGCTGGCCAGTGCGCGAGAAACCCTGCGCCTGGATCGGCGTGTAACCGTTCATTTCGGCAATATCGGCGCCGGCCACAAACGCCTTCTCGCCGGCGCCGGTGAGCACCACCGCACGTACACTGTCGTCCTGCGCGGCTTGTGCAAACGCGATGGTCAGTTCATTGAGCGTTTCGCGGTTCAGCGCGTTGAGCTTGTCGGGGCGGTTGACGATGATGGTGCGCACGGCACCGCGGTTGTCGATTTCCAGGTTGCGATAGGCCATGCGAAGCTCCCCAACAATGCAAAGCGGGCATGGTATCAGCGGGAACCTTTGACGTTGGCTGGTTTCTCACGCATGGATGTAGTTCCTGCACGAAATATGCGAACCGCTTAGGATGAGCGGTCCGGAATGATCGTCAGCACAAGGTACCGCTCGATGGAGCAAGGCATGACATATCTGCGTGGCCTGTTGCTTGGCACGTTGCTGTTGGGCGGTGCGGTGCATGCGCAGGGGCACGCTTCGGCGGCGGTCGCCACGGTCAAAATGGACAAGGCAAAATTGTCCTACGCCATCGGCTACCAGATCGGCAGCCAGTTTGCCGACGGCAAGCCGGATGTGGACATCCCGACCTTGCAGCGGGCGATCCAGGATGCCTACGCCAAACGGCAACCGGTCGTCTCGATGCAGGTCATGCAGCAGCAACTGCGGACTCTCCAGCAGCAGATGCACGCGGATGCGATGGCCGAGTTCAAGCGCATCGCCGCCCAGAATGCACAGAAGAGCGCCGCCTTCATGGCCCACAACCGGCTGCAGCCGGGTGTTGTGCAGTTGCCTTCGGGTATCCAGTACTCGGTGATCAAGAGCGGTCGCGGAACCGTCAGCCCCACGGTCACCAGTCGGGTGGTTGTCAATTATCGCGGCATGCTGATCGACGGCACCGAATTCGACAGTACCTGGGCACACGGTGCGCCGGTGACCTTCATCGTCAACGCGGTGCTTCCGGGATGGAAGGACGTGATTCCGCGCATGCACGTGGGTGACCGCTGGAAGGTGGTGATCCCCTCGCGACTGGCCTATGGCGAAGAAGGCGAGCTTCCGCGCATCGGTCCCAACGAGGCGCTGGTCTTCGAGATCGAGCTGCTCGATATCAAGCCGGGTTCCGCCGCGCCCTGAATTCCTGCGGTGGTAACATCGAAAATCATGTTGACCGTCACCGAATCCGCACCGCTGACTCCCTGTATCGGCACCTGCCGGCTGGATGAGCGCGGCTATTGCCTCGGCTGCCAGCGCACCG
>JAPHUU010000021.1 GCA_026193555.1 Rhodanobacter sp. | reverse complement strand
GCGGCTGCTCGAAGCGATTCCGGCGGCGGTGGACGAAGTGGGCGGGCCGACCATCCTGGCCACCTTCACGGTGATCGCGGCGCTGCTGCCGATGGCCTTCGTCGGTGGTCTGATGGGCCCCTACATGCGCCCGATTCCGATCAATGCCTCGGTCGGCATGCTGATCTCGCTGGCGGTGGCGTTCATCGTCACTCCGTGGCTGGCCTACCGCCTGCTGCGCCATCACATCCATCAGCCGGTGGGTGAGGTGTCAGCGCAAAGAGTGGCGGAGGAGTCGAAGATCGACCGCTTCCTGCAGCGCCTGTTCACCCGCCTGATGACCCCGTTTCTCGGTGGCCCGAAGGCGGCGAAGAAGCGGCGCTGGCTGTTCCTCGGCATGAGCATGCTGGTGCTGCTGGCGGTGGGTCTGGTCGGCGTGAAGGCGGTGATCCTGAAGATGCTGCCGTTCGACAACAAGTCCGAGTTCCAGGTGGTGCTGAACATGCCCGAAGGCTCGACCCTGGAGCAGACCAACCGCGCTCTGGTCGACATGAGCCAGGTGCTGAACGGGGTGCCCGAGGTCAAGGACTACCAGCTCTATGCGGGCACGTCGGCACCGATGAACTTCAATGGTCTGGTGCGCCAGTACTATCTGCGCAGCCAGCCCTACCAGGGCGATATCCAGGTCAACCTGGTCGACAAGGACGAGCGCTCGCGGCAGAGCCATCAGATCGCGATGGCGGTGCGCCCCGCGCTGGCGGCAGTGGCGCGGCGCTTCCACGCGCACCTGAGCGTGGCCGAGGTGCCGCCGGGACCGCCGGTGGCCGCACCGATCGTGGCCGAGATCTACGGGCCGAACTACAAGGACCAGCGCGCCATGGCGCTGTCGCTGGAAAAGCTGTACGACCACACTGCCGGTATCGCCGACGTCAACCTCAGTGTCGAGAATCCCCAGGCCACCCGCAAGGTGGTGGTGATCGACCGTGCGCGCGCAGCCACCCTGGGCGTGAGCCAGGGCGACATCGTGGCGACATTGCGCACGGGCATGGGTGGCGATCCGGCCAGCTACCTCGCCGATGAAAATGCCAAGTACGCGGTGCCGGTGATGTTGCGTCTGCCGCAGGCGGCACTAGGCTCCATGGACTCGATCCTTGCGCTGCGCGTGCGCTCCCAGTCCGGAAAACTGGTGCCGATTTCCGAGGTAGCCAAGGTGATCGACGAACCCTGGGCCGACGCGATCTACCACAAGGACCTGCTGCCCTACACCTTCGTCACCGGCGACGATGTCGGTGGCGAAGACAGTCCGGTCTACGGCATGTTCCGACTGGTCAGCAAGATTGCCGACACGCGAATCGACGGCCATCACCTTACGCAGTACTTCACCGGGCCCCCGGCCAGCGACTCCGGTTTCTCGATCCGCTGGAGCGGCGAGTGGGAGATCACCTACGAGACCTTCCGCGACATGGGCATCGCCTATTCGGTGGGTCTGCTGCTGATCTATCTGCTGGTGGTCGGCCAGTTCAAGAGTTATCTGGTGCCGCTGATCATCATGGCGCCGATTCCGCTGACGGTGATCGGCGTGATGCCCGGGCACTGGCTGCTCGGCGCGCAGTTCACCGCGACCTCGATGATCGGCATGATCGCGCTGGCCGGCATCATTGTGCGCAACTCGATCCTGCTGGTGGACTTCATCAACCATTCGCTGGCGGCAGGGCTGAGCCTGGAGGATGCGGTGGTCGAGGCCGGTGCGGTGCGCGCCAAGCCGATCATCCTGACCGCGCTGGCGGCCATGCTCGGTGCGTTCTTCATTCTCGGCGACCCGATCTTCCAGGGGCTGGCGGTGTCGCTGGTGTTCGGCGTGCTGGTCTCCACCGTGCTCACCCTGCTGGTGATTCCGTTGCTGTATTACGCGTGGCTGGCCCGCGATCCTGGCCGGCAACTTCCCGCGGGAGAGCAGACATGAGCGACGAGCAGACCATCGAGTTGTCCCTCGAGCAGATCGACAACTATGAATTTCGCGTGCGTTTCGATGGCACATCGCTGGCATCGCTGCAGACCGACGAGTCATCGCCGCTTGGCCGTGATGCCGGCCCCAACCCCACGCGCCTGCTGGCTGCCTCCGTTGCCAACTGCCTCGCCGCCAGCCTGCTGTTTTCGCTGCGCAAGTTCAAGAACGATCCGGGCAAGCTCAGCGCGCACGCACGTGCCACGCTGGTTCGCAATGAACACGGGCGTCTGCGCGTGGAGCGCATCGCGGTGGAGCTGGGCATGAGCAGCACGGCGGCGTCCATGCAGCATCTGGAGCGCCTGCTGGCGCAGTTCGAGGATTTCTGCGTGGTGACCGAAAGCGTACGGCAAGGCATCGTGGTGGAGGTCAGCGTGCGCGATGGCGAGGGCACGTTGCTGCACCCGTCATCGGGCGGGTGAAGCAGTTCCGGGGATGATCAGCGGGCCAGCAACAGCGGCAGCGTCGCGTGTTCGAGCAGCCAGCGCGTGGCGCCGCCCAATACCAGCTCGCTGAGCCGCGACCGTCCCCACGCACCCATCACCATCAGGTCGGCATGGAAGGCCTTCGCCTGATCGTGCAGTTCGCGGCCGGCATCGTGTTCGCTGGGAAACGGCTGCCACTGCGCCTCGATGCCATGTCGCTCAAGCCACTCGCGCAGCGGCAACCGTGGCGGGCTGATGCCCGACAGGGCCGTGCGCTCACCGTCGAGCACCTTCACCGCGGTGGCCTGTTTCAGCAGCGGCAGGGCGGCCTTCACCGCCTGTGCGGCTTCGCCGGATCCATTCCATGCAATCAGCACGCGCTCGCACAGCAGGTCGCCATGCCAGACGTCGGGCACCAGCAGCATCGGTGAGGCTTCGGCGAACAATGCCCGGCTGATCTCGTCGAATCCGGCCGGCGCATCCGGGTCGCTGATCGGCAGTTCGCCAAGCACCAGATCCGCCAGTCGCGAGCGCCGGGCCAGCGTATCCACCGGGATCCCGCGGATCGCTTCCCAGTCGCCGGCGATGCCCGCCTTGCGACATTGCTCCAGCCACCATGCCCGGCGAGCCTTGGCGCGGTCCTCGGCCGCCGCCAGCTCGGTCATCGAATCGTTCTCCGCCATCAACGTGGGATACGCCGGGACCAGCTGCAAGCCGGTCAGGAAGGCCTGGTGCCGGCGGGCGAGCCCCAGCGCACCGCGCAGCAGCGCCGAGTCTTCGCCGGCCTTGCCGACATTCACGATAAGATCAAGCATAGGGTGGTTCATCTGGCGGTAATACCTCAATCGTGGCGCAGCCGGGGTCCGCACAAGTTGATCAAGGTCAATTCAGGGCTGTCGCCGCATCCCGCATTCGCCCGCCCGGTCAATCAACGCGTTCGTCCCCGGCCAGCGGCAGCGCGATTCACTTGATCCGGATCAAGAGACGGCCGCGCGTGCGCGCGCATCCTGCAAGCCTCGTCGGCAGCGCGCGAAGCGGTTATCGAATTGCGGTCGGCGAGCCGCTTCCCGTCCTGGAGCCATGTCATGTTCACAAACATCCTGCTGCCAACCGACGGATCGGAGCTGTCGCTGCGCGCGGCCGACACCGGCATCGCGCTGGCCGCCCGACTCGGCGCCAGGGTTCATGCCTTTCATGTGGTGCCGCCGTTTCCCTCGCTCAACTATCTCGTCGACATCATCCAGGCGAACCAGGAATTCTATCTGGCCGAGGCTGTTGCTCGTGCCGAGGGCTACCTGAAGGAAGTGCAGCAACGCGCCAGTGCTGCCGGCGTCTCATGCGAAAGCAGCCATGAGACCGACGATCAGCCGTATTCGGCGATCGTTGGCGCGGCCGCCAAGTACCAGTGCGACCTGATCGTGATGGCCTCGCATGGCTGGCGCGGCCTGAACCGCTTGCTGCTGGGCAGTGAGACACACAAGGTGCTGCTGCACTGCGACGTACCGGTGCTGGTTTGTCACTGAGCGAATCGAGTCGCTGGCTGAATCGGGTCCTGCTTGGCCTCACCGTGCTTGCCCTGCTCGGGGGCGGTGCGCTGCGCTGGTCCGGGGACGGCCAAACTGCCGCGCTGGTATGGAGCGCCAGTGCGCTGCTGCTGGCGGCCTTGCTGCTGATCGAGATCGTGATCCGTCTGCGTCATCGCGAGGTCGGCGTGGATCTGATCGCGCTGTTGGCGATCACTGGGGCCGTGCTGCTGGGGCAGGCGCTGGTGGCGGCGGTCATCGCGCTGATGCTGGCCGGCGGCCGGGCGCTGGAGGAGTACACCATGCATCGCGCCGAGCGCGAGCTGCGGCGCTTGATCGATCGCGCACCGCGCACGGCCTGGCGTTATCGCGACCAGGCACTGGAGCAGGTGCCGGTGGAAAATGTGATGCCGGGCGATCGACTGCTGCTGCGCATGGGCGAGGTAGTGCCGGTCGACGGCAGCGTGCTGGACACGACGGTGACGCTGGACGAATCGGCGCTCACCGGCGAGTCGCTGCCGGTACGCCGCAATGCCGGCGCAGCGGTGCGCAGCGGTGTCGTCAATGCGGGTGCGCCGTTCGACATGACGGCCAGCCATCCCTCGGAGCAGAGTACCTATGCAGGCATCGTGCGGATGGTCGAGGCGGCGCGGCAATCGCGCGCGCCCTTCGTGCGACTGGCGGATCGCTATGCGCTCGCGCTGATACCGATGACTTTGCTGGTGGCCGCTGCGGCATGGCTGCTCAGCGGCGACCCGATTCGCGCGCTGGCGGTGCTGGTGGTGGCCACGCCGTGTCCGTTGATTCTGGCGGTGCCGGTGGCGATCGTGGCTGGCATCTCGCGCTGTGCCCACCGCGGCATCCTGGTCAAGGATGGCGCCACGCTGGAGGCACTGGCACGGGCGCAGGTCCTGTTTCTGGACAAGACCGGCACCCTCACCGCCGGCCAGGTCAGCGTGCTGGCGGTGGAGAGCGTCGGCCTCCATCCGCCGGCGCAGCTGTTGCGGATGGCCGCATCGCTGGCGCAGGCCTCGCCGCATGTGGTGGCGCAGGCGATCGTGCAGGCGGCGCGGGCACAAGGCCTGTCACTGGAGGCGCCGCGTGAGGTGAACGAGGAGCCGGGCGCGGGCCTGCGCGGCGTGGTCGACGGTCACCGGGTCATGTTCGGCGGCCACCATTACATCGCTGCCGCCACGCCACCACTGCCTTGGGCCGACGCGCTGCTGCGGCGCATGGCCTACGAGGATGTCAGCGGCAGCTTCATCGCGATCGACGGCGTGCTGGCCGGAGCGGTGCTGTTTGCCGACCGGCTGCGCCTGGAATCGCCGCGCGCGCTGCGCCTGATGCGCCAGGCCGGGCTTCGAAGCATCGTGATGCTCACCGGAGATCGTCAGGAGGTCGCCCAGGCGATCGGTTTGGCGGCCGGTGTGGATGAGGTGCGCGCCGGGCTCTCGCCCGCCGACAAACTGGCCGCGATCAAGCAGGGGCACGACCAGGGCATCACCCTGATGGTCG
>JAPHUU010000056.1 GCA_026193555.1 Rhodanobacter sp. | reverse complement strand
TCGGCGAAGGTGGTGGCGACCGCCGCCACGTTGCCGGGATAGATGATCAGCGCAATCGTCCAGCCGCACAGGAACGCCGGCAACGGACCCCACGCCTCACGCAGGTAGATGTAGGTGCCGCCGGCCTGCGGGCGGCGCGCGCCAAGTTCGGCAAAGCACAATGCGCCGGCCAGCGTGACCAGTCCGCCGATCAGCCACAGCGTCATCATCTGCGCACCGCCGGAGGTGCGTTCGGCAATCGTGGCGGGCGTGCGGAAAATGCCGGCACCGATCACCCCGCCGATCACGATCATCGCGGCATCCCACACACCGAGTCGACGCAGATAGCTGGAGGTCTCGATGGGCACGGGTCATTCCTGCACGCGGGTGGGCAGGCCAATCTGCCACAACGCGACGTGCCGCGGCGAACTCAGGCCGCCGGGCGCCCCTGCCGCCAGCGCCAGAGCGCATACACCGGCACGCCCAGCGCGATGATCAGCAGGCTCATGCCGGCGTCGCGTGGGGTATGGATCGCGGTGGCCACGATCACCCCCAGTACCACGCACACGAACAGCAGCGGCAGCAGCGGATACAGCGGCACCCGGTACGGCGCGGGCTGGTCGAAGAACTTGCGCCGGTACCAGAACAAGGTGGCGATCGCGAACGCGTGCGCCAGCCACTCGCCCACTGTCGTGTAATCAAGCAGCTGGCCGAAGGTGCCGGACAGGGTCAGCACGATCGCCCACAGCCCGAGTACCGCCAGCGCGATCTGCGGCGCGCGGGTGCGCGGCTCGATCCGCCCCACCGCGCTGAAGAACATGCCGTCCGCGCCCATCGTCTGCAGCACCCGCGCGCCGCCGGCGATCGCGATGTTGCAGTAGCCGAAGGTGGAACAGGCGATGCCGACCGCGATCACCGTGGCGCCGCGCTCGCCGAACAGCCGCCGCATCAGGTCGGCCGCCGGCGCATGGCTGGAAGCCAGTCCGGCATGGCCCAGGCCGGCCAGGTAGGCGAAGTTGACCAGCACGTAGCACGCGACCACGCCGGCCATGCCCATGCCCAGGGCACGCGGCAAGGTGCGCTGCGGGTCGCGCACCTCACCGGCAAGGTCGTTGAGGTAGTGGAAGCCACCGTAGGCGAACAGCACCGGCAGCAGCGCGCCCAGGAACGCCATGGGCGGTACCGGATGCGCCACATCCGGCGCCAGCGCCAGGCCCAGGTGGCCCCGCGCCAGCACCAGTCCGACCACTACCAGCAACGCGATCGCCAGCAGCTTCAGCACGGTGAAGATGTTCTGCACCAGCGCGCCGGCGCGGATGCCGAACAGGTTGACGCCGACGATGAAGGCGATCGCGCCGACCGCCACCGGCTTCACGTACGGCAGCGGCAGGCCGATCACCGCGCAGAAATAATCGGCAAACGTGGTCGCCACCGCTGCCACGCTGCCCGGGTAATTGATCAGCGCCATGGTCCAGCCGAACAGAAACGCCGGCAGCTTGCCGAACGCCTCGCGCAGGTAGATATAGGGCCCGCCTGCCTGCGGCCGCCGCGCACCCAACTCGGCATAGCAGAGCACGCCGGCCAGGGTCAGCAGGCCGCCGATCGCCCACAGCACCAGCACCTGCGCACCCGAACCGGTGCGCTCGGCGACCGTGGCCGGAGTGCGGAAGATACCCGCTCCGATCACGCCACCGATCACGATCATCGCCGCGTCCCAGATACCCAGGCGGCGGACGTAGGTAGCGCTGGGCTCGGTCGTCATGGCGGCTACCATGCCATGGTGCGCGGGGTTTCGGCCATACCCGCGTGATGGGTGCACTTTCTTGCCGACACCAGGATCGCCAGACGTCAATCGCCGGATTGACAACCACCCGTCACGCCGAAACACTGAGGGCGATGTCGCATCATGTGTTTGCGGCTGCCGAGCGGCGGCGCTTCTGTTTCACCCTCGTCTCCGGGGGAAGGGCAACGGACATCCGCCCACCTCGCCCGGCTCCCGACTCCATCCGACACGCGCCCTTTCCAGTATCTGGATGTATTGCCATGACCGCTCACGTTGCCGCTCGCCGGCTTGCCATTGCCACCGCCACGAGCCACCCCGCGCTTGAACCGGATGACGCCCATCTCGTCGCCGCGCTGGCACGCCACGGCATCCAGCCCATGGTCTGCGTGTGGAATGACCCGGATGTCGACTGGTCGCAGTTCGATGCCGTGCTGATGCGCACCATCTGGGATTATTTCAAGCGCTACCCGGCGTTCCTGAGCTGGCTGGACCGACTCGATCAGCTGGGTGTGACGACGATCAACGACAGCCGGCTGATCCGCTGGAACAGCGACAAGCATTACCTGCTCGAACTGGCGCGGCACGGCGTGGCGATCATCCCCACCCAGGTCGCGCCCGCCGGCGACCTGCATGCGTTGCTGTCGACGATGCCGGCGCAGCATGTGGTGATCAAACCAACCGTCAGCGGCGGTGCGTGGCATACGCTGCACGGCACCGTCGGCGAGGCGGCGTTCGATCAGGCGGTGACGCAGCTGCCGGGCGGGCACGATTTCCTGGTGCAGCCCTTCGTGCAGGAGATCGTCAGCGATGGCGAATGGTCGCTGCTGTACTTCGGCGGCATCTTCAGCCATGCCGTCATCAAGCGCCCTGCATCCGGTGATTACCGCGTGCAGGGTGAGTTCGGCGGCAGCGCCGAGCCGGTGCAGCCCAGTGCCTCGACCCTGGCCGCGGCCGATCGTGCGCTGGCCGCCGTCGCCGCCATCGGGCACGGCGATCACGCCTACGTGCGTGTCGACGGCGTGGTCTGCGCCGGCCGTTTCCTGATCATGGAGCTGGAAATGATCGAGCCGTTCCTGCATCTGGGCGCGCATCCGGCAGCGGCCGGACATTTCGCGCAGCATCTGGCGGAACGGCTCGAGCAGGATCGCTGGTTGCCGCAGATCGCCAGCGCGCCGCCGATGCCGGCAACGACGCCCTAGGAGCGTGGGCGGCAGAAATCTTTGGGCTGCGATTGTGCTCTCATCCACAGGCTGCGCCCTTCGTCGGGCTTGCATAGGAAGGACTATGCGCGCCCTCCGATAGACGCATCCCATGGCGATGGCCCAATCTCGCTATCCAGAGTTTCTACCGCCCACGCTCCTAGAATCGCCCCATGCACGCAGTACCGGCCCGCAAGATCATCCACGTCGACATGGACGCGTTCTACGCGTCGGTGGAGCAGCGCGATGATCCCGCGTTGCGCGGCAAGCCGGTGGCGGTGGCGTGGCGTGGCGCGCGCTCGGTGGTGTGCGCGGCCAGCTACGAGGCGCGCGTGTTCGGCGTGCGTTCGGCGATGCCAGCGGTGCGCGCCGAGCG